>CAZZML010000356.1:0-3820 GCA_964654735.1 uncultured Roseivirgaceae bacterium
AAAGAATATCGTTACATTCTTTCAAATACTCCTTTGGTACATTTAGCTTCTTAAATGCATCCTCAATTTTACTAATTATGGCACTTGGGTCAAGTTCTGAAAGAAAATCAGTAAAAGAGTTTACATAAAAATCGTTATCGATATTGCAAAAATCCTTTTCTTTAATAATATCTCTTTTCAACTTTTCCCACTCCTTGTTTCTTACCAGTAAATTAAACCCGTGTCTAATAGTACTTACCCTATCATCAGTTTTACTGGTCTGATAATCAACTATTTTAGGTGTTAATTGCCTAAATTTCAATTCTACTGATTTAATGTAAGCATTTTTAGAATTACCAATTTGATCATCACTACTATGCTGTTCAACTTGTATTCTTTTAATTAGGCAATCAATTATAAAATCATCTGAGCTGTTTGATTTTTTCAGCGCCTTTATAAAACTCGTAAGTTTTGGAATCTCTTTAACATCAACAATTGAGTTCATTTCTTTTAAAATCAACTCCTTAATCTTACCACCTTCTTTGGTCAAAATTCCTTTTACATTTTCCATTACAAAGTACTTAGGCTGTAACACCTTAATCACCTCTAAGTAATGAGAAAATAAGTCATCTTTCTTATCAAACTTTTTACGCTTTCCAGCTAAACTAAAACTTTGACAAGGTGGTCCACCACAAACCACATCTACATTTTTGCCACCAATCTTTTCAAGTAGATTATCCAGAAAATCAGGTTCCGTTACATCTTGGCATAGAAATCCTGCATCAAGACCAAGTTGATGATTATAGCGAACAACATGTGTTAATTCGCAATTTTCGTTAATATCATTTGCTACTAGAAAATCAAAGAACTTATTATTTACCTCAGCTTGCAAGAAACCTTCACTAAACCCTCCTGCTCCTGCGAATAAATCCACAAACGTGAATGGTTGCCCATAAAGAGCCATCTGCTCTCTTACAATGTTCACATTATGGCCATCTTTATATGCAGTTATGTAATCATTAAGAGTGTTTTTAATTTCTTTGTTGGTATATGTTTTTTTATAAGAACGATGTAATAATTCATCTGCTCTATCTTTTAAATAATTTAAGTAGTGATTAATCTCTACATGATTATCTGAAACAATTTTGACTAGTTGATTGTCCTTATTAAAATCATTAGTCTTTATTTTTTGGCCAGTAGCTATTTTGATTTGACTTTTATTGCAATTAATACGAAGATGTATTGGAGAGAAGCCTTTTTTATCTTTTTTGTCTAAGTAAAAGTTAATAGTTGCCATAAGTTATTAATTTGCGGACATATTTGCGGACACGGACAAATTTACGGACAATCTAGAATTATACAAGTAAAGAGCAATAAAATTAAGTGCACCTATAACCGCACACATTCGCCATTCACACAACCTCCACTCCTGCCCAAAATGCCAAAAAAGTGCTACACCTGCTGTAAGATTGAAAAGTTGGGTAATAAGAAAAGAAAAAGCCCCCTAAAAAACTTTTAATTGCTTTGCTTGAGCCTAAGCTAAGTAACATAACGCAGTACATTATAGAACAAAAGTAGTAATTCCCGTAATACGAACGAAGTGAGTATTTACACATAAAATCAGTTCTAGTGCGCCAGCACTATAACGTCCGATTTTATGTTAAGGTAATTACGGTCAATAGCAATCCTAACTCTTTTGTTGCTATAATGTATATTATGTCTCTCCCGATAATTATCGGGACTTCGGGCTTGCACCTACGCTAAAGCTTCGGTCAAGAGCTTCGCCTAAATACTACCGTAGGAAAATCTGCTCCACCTGAACATCTAAAGAAAATCCTTCGCACAATCTTTTGCTTCTATAATTAGCCGTTATATTAAATAGCCGCTCGGCCAGCGCACCCGATAAAACATCGGGGCAACTGCACGGCCACCCTAACCAAGCAGCTATTAATAGTTTTTGCCAACCTGCCTTTGCCGAGCATACTTCGCCAAAGTAGCAAGGCTACGTAGGCTGAAAACGGCTACGTGCAGGCAGGCGCGCTTTTGCCCGCCAACTGGTCGGGCAAGTTGCCACCCAAGCCAAGAGACCCCGATTCAAATCGCCTTACAATTGAACCTATGGATATATTACAATCAATATCTAGTATGGAATATACAGGTATTAAGTCGGGGCCACTTCCGCCATCGCCTTGTCTGCCGTAGCGCTTTGCAAAGGCAGGCTTTGTTCTAGCAAGTATTCTCACTCTATACGTCATTGCGAGGAACAATCAGCCGTTTTGCTGATTGAGACGTGGCAATCTCTCAAAACGAACCGTCATACCACACTTGATGCGGAATTTAGTATTAAAAAGTAACGTCATTCCTGCGAAGGCAGGAATCTCATCAATTGAAACGTAAAATTATTTGGTTCACACATTATAAATTTTCCTTTAAATATGTTCATTTAGGTCGCTCAAGCATCGCCTTCGCGTAGCCGCTATGGCAGAGCAAGGCCGCTTGGCTTTTACTTTTCATTGATAAAAAAGTAAACAATCCCGATAACTATCGGGACTAGACAAAATAAAGCTCCAACCGCACAAGAAGGCCAGCCCTCACCCCGCTATTTTGCCATGCCCACCGCACCGAGATGGCTAGGTTTCGTATTCCTATTTAACATAATGTAATAATATGGCAGTTTAGACTAATTGAGGCAACACATTAGCCAATGAATACTTACTCAATTCAGGAATAGCCTTGGTAAATACCTTAATTTACTCGTGGTGTAGCTTATTTTAAAGGCACTCGTGAACCTACGGTTTCCCAGTTAGAGAGGTGTTTAAACCTCTCCCCTTGTTCATTATCAATAAAAATGTAATCATCTGGTTCTAAGAGCACCTTAGAAGGTATTAAATACAAAACAGGCTCCATATCCTTCATTAACAGAACTAATGCTATCCAAAGATTATCATTAGGCTCTCCTAAAACGGATTTTAAAATTTTAACGCTTCTTTCTGTTTCTAAATTAATGGGCTGCAAAAACAACTCGTGATAATTACCAGTGTTGGTCTTAATAATAAAATCTACTTCCTCTCTCCCACTCTCATTTTGAAATACTTCTAACCGAGCTTTCATTAATTCAAGCTTGGTGAAGTGTTGGGCATATTTACGGAGTGTTTGCATTAATTCTATTTCTTCTTTTTAAGCTTTTTAGTTGTAGTATCAATTTGCTTAATAAAGTCTTTTTCTACGTTAGACAATTCGTTTTTAATTTGCTCTTTATATTTCTCGTATTCTGTATGTGCCTTATCTAATGCTTTTAGATGGCTGACTTTACCTGCATTTTCCAAAATGTTATTTCCAGTCATTGTTAAAAAATCATCTAAACGACCAGACCAATCATTCATATACATTGGCTTACGGTTTAGTGCTTGCAATTCAGCAACTTCTAAATATGCTGTAACCATTCTATTTAAAATGTCTAATTCATCTTGCTTTAAATAGTTTTTAGCTATTTCCGTTTCTTTTTTTGTTGGCTTATCTCCTTTAAAGTTTGTTAAACCTAAAAATGGTTGATTAGCATTTGCTCTTTGGTAAACAATTTCTGCTGCGGTATTTCCGTGAGCTGCCCAGTGGATTTTGTTTTGAATGGTTTTAAAGAATAATAAAGAGACTTCTGCTTTTGCATCATAATCTACACTTGTGGCATAGATGTCTAATACTTTTCGCCAAAAGACTTTTTCTGACGAGCGAATATCTCTGATACGAGCCAGTAATTCATCAAAGTAATTGCCTCCTCCTGCTTCTTTTAGCAAGTCGTCATTCATTGTAAAGCCTTTTACAATGTACTCTCGTAAACGAGCAG
>CAZZML010000357.1:0-3814 GCA_964654735.1 uncultured Roseivirgaceae bacterium
GGATATTGAGAAGTTACCAAAATTAATGTTAAGCACTTGATTTTATTGCACTTAGAGCTTTCATTACAAATCCCCAATGAATAATGCGGGTTAATGGAAGATGTGAAGTTACCTTCACAAAGTAGAAGATTCCTCGTGCCTCGGAATAGAAAAGAAATCTTTTGTGATTCCGTCATTTCTCTACGCTAATTTTTGAAACCCGATAGCTATCGGGTCTGCGCTCAGAATGACGATATTGCTTTTTATACGCAGCCTGAACCCATTTAGCTCTCATTATTTAATAGGGTGAATAGTTACCAAAGTTCCTTGCGGATTTAACCCGCATTATTCATGACGACAAAGAGTTCAAAGCACAAAAACGGCTTTTCTAGTTCAAAAATAAAGATTTTGCAAAAAAATAGGGGTAAATCGAATAGCCCAAATTTGGGTGATATAATTTTTCTCGTTTTGTCATCAAAACACTCATAAGGTTTTCCAAAGGCTTTTTTTGATTTTTGGAAAATTGATGGTGAATAATTCGGGTTAAGGTATTACCAGATTCTTTTTAGAAGCGAACAATTTTTTTCATAATTCTTATTTTATTAAAATCTAAAACCATGAAAATGGCATATAAAAAATCAACCATATTAAATGCTATTAAGCCAATGTTAGTTTGCAATCATAATCTTGTCGGTCTTAACCACTCTGCCTTTTGACAAATACCTTACATAATAAATCCCACCTCTATACAACTGATGAGAAATTTGCATTTGGTTTTGAGTTGGTATAAAGCTAGCAACCACCTCCCCTTTTGCATTAATAATTTCTATGGTAGAAATTTCTTCTTTGTTTACAACAATAGTTAATGGCATACCAGCGGCAACAGGGACAGGAAATACTGCAGGTTCTGAAAAAGGGCTGGGTTTAACTATTATTAAATTATTAACAATAGCTGTATCACTTCTAGCTCCATTTCTTACTACTAAACGTACATCGTAGTCTCCACTTTTATAGTAACCAATTTCACTTGGGTTTTGTTTATAGGAATTTTCGATATCCGAACCTTTAAAAAGCCATTCCCACGCTAAAGGAATTCCTATTGAGGTATCTGTAAACGAAACTGACTCCCCTTCAATAATTTCATTATTACTTGTGGTAAAACCTGCAACCAGCTTATCGGGGTAGCAAGCTTCTATCATCGAGTTTACCTCGTTTTTAAAATTGGCGATTTTTTTATAGGTTTTAGTGCCTGGGCATTCAGTTGCACAACCATCTCTATGACCTGCAATAGCACCTAATTTTAATTCATTAAAAGCAAACGATTCAAAAGCATTAACTCCTTCTTTATCTAATTTCCAACTCAGAAGTTTCATAAGCGATTGAATGGTTTCATTGGTTGGAGCAATAGAGGTGTAATTTCCTAATAAGCAAACTCCCATAGTACCAGTATTCATACCACAAAAATGAGCTCCTCTTACATCGTCTTGTAAGCCAGCATTTGGATCGCGCCCTTTAAATATAGTACCATCTTGGGCTATTAAATAATTATACCCAATATCGGACCACCCATTTACTTGGGTATGATAGATGTAAATATCTCTTACTACTTGAGTATAATTAGTATTGGTATTTGAACCTGCCGAATGATGTATGATAACATTTTTCACCTTCGAAAACTTACGGGTATAATTAGGAGCATTGAGTCCACTTCTCCAATATTGCTGGCCTACACTAGTAGGCTCGGTCAAGCAATTGTTAAGTTTAGCACTATCTGTTTGTTTTTTAGTAATCTCCGCTTTGCTTCCATTTATGAAATTAAATACTACTGCATTCGATATTTTACCAGAGAAAAACCTAATTTGAGAAATGGGATTATTAAATGAAATTAAATTAGAATTGATAACCCCATTTATTGCCTCCACGTGTTCATCTTTAGATACTAAAAAAGTATCGTTTTTATCAATAAAATATACTCCATCAAAGGTTTGATTTTTATCAATTTGAATAGATAAAGAAGTGAAATAGTCTTTATTGTTTACCATATAACTGTTAGAAGGCACAACCTGAGCCATTTTTTGTTTCAAAACATCTTTAACAGTTTTTACAGTGTTGAGTTCAATTTGCTGCCCAAAGCCTACATAATGCAAGAGCATTATAAAAAATGAAATTAAATTAATTCTCTTAAACATACCAAAACAAATATACAGGTAAAGAAATCAAGAGAGAGAGAGAGAGAGAGAGAATAAAAAATCAATATTGACAACTATTTCAAATAGTTGAAATATGAAAAACGCTTATAACGCTTACGCTAAAATGCGTAGGGATTTAAAAGTACAAAAATTTAAATAACCTTAGCAGCCTTATTTTTGATTTGAGCCAAATTAAAAATTTGGCGGACTTTGAACAAAGCCAATAACTTGCAATTTTGCACTATCACCCTATGAATTTTTAGCGAATGTTACCACACGTTTATATCTCTAATTAAGAAAGCAATGTCCCCGTTTACTTCTCGCAGTAAATTGTGTCTTCTTCGAGCAACAATTTACTACTCAATGGAGCCTTACATTTCGCTTCAGCTTGTTAACCCATTGTTGGTCGAGTTTTAGGGGACTTGCTTTCAAATTTAATTAGCCCTGTCGAACAAATTTTATTCTCAAATTCCTCAAATGTCAATTTACCAGTTTTAATAAGGAAAAAGGCTGTTAAGAGGTCTACAGTAGTAGTGAGTCCATACTCTCCTGCTTCTGCGTATTCCACTTTTTGCTTGTCGAATGGTGTAGGATTTCGTTTTGTAAAGTATTTTTGGTTGTCATGATTAACAACAAATAAACCAAAAATATCCTTATCCTTAATTTTTAATCGTCTTAAGCGCATATATTTAGCAACTTGTTCGCATTCATGATCCTTAGGAGTCGGTCGAGTAATACCTTTTGCTTCAATAACCAATAATTTACTGCCTGTCCAAACCTGCAAATCTTCTCTCTTAAATTTCTTGCCAACTTTGCGAACATCTGTATATCCAAGGTCATTGAAAAATGATTTAAGGGAACTATCTAAACGGTCATCATGAGTTTTAATATCAACTAGTTCTTGGAGAAAACCATATTTATTCTTTAGTGTCCGCACTCTTCTGGTTGCAAGTCTTAGTTCTTTTTTAATAGAATTTACTCGCTCAACCTCGTCCGATACGTCAGGGAAGCTCTTTGTTATTTTGAGAAACTCTTTGTCGTCCATTTTAAAATGTGTGGTAACAAGTGCCTTAGTGGCATTTATAATATATAATGGCTCAAATCTTTGTTCTTAACCAGACCTGATAATTTCTCATCCACCATTTCTTTAGTGATAGAGATTTTAGCATTTGGAGCAATTACTTCTGGCACATCAAATAGAAAATCGTTGAGCAACCTGCTCATAACTGTATGGAGCCTACGAGCTCCAATATTTTCTACTTCTTCGTTAATTTCAAAGGCAGTTTCAGCAATGGCTTCTAAAGATTCATCTGTAAACTGAAGTTCTACTTCTTCAGATTTAAAGAGAGCTGAATACTGCTTGGTTAAAGCGGTTCTAGGCTCCTTAAGAATCTTATAAAAATCTCCTTGTGTAAGTTTCTCTAGTTCTACTCTAATTGGGAAACGACCTTGAAGTTCTGGAATTAAATCCGATGGTTTGGATACGTGAAATGCACCTGCAGCAATAAACAGCACATGATCGGTTTTAATAACACCAAACTTAGTATTTACAGCAGAACCCTCTACAATAGGAAGCAGATCTCGCTGCACCCCTTCTCTACTTACATCAGCTCCTCCTTTTTTGCTACCTGCACCACTAGCAATCT
>CAZZML010000358.1:0-3804 GCA_964654735.1 uncultured Roseivirgaceae bacterium
TTTTAACTCAGAACTTCCAACTCCAAACTTTAAACTTTTCTCATTTCATTAAAACTATTTTACCTTTAGTAGCCTCTTATAATCGAATGCGAACAAAAATGACAGGGCCTGACTTATTGGAAATAGCTATGGAACATTCGGAGTCGCTCATTATTAATGCGCGAGCAGGTGATGAGTATGCTTTTAACAAGCTGGTAAGCCTTTGGTATAAACGGATTTACAACTTTAGCTATAAGTATTTTGGGTCGCATGATGCTGCAATGGAAGCCACGCAGAAAACATTTATAGCTATGCACAAAAGTTTTCATTTGTTGCAATCAGCCGACCGGTTTAAGTCGTGGTTGTACCGAATAGCCCTAAATAAATGCCACGAAGAAGATAGGGGAGTTTTTCGCAAAAAAATGGTTTCGATGTTTACTTCGAATGAAGAAGGAGTAAAAGACCAAATTTCAGCTATTGAAGATGTTGATGCTACAGGGCCAGATAGAAAATTACAAAAAAAGGAATTAGCTGATTTGGTAACTAAATGTTTAAATCAGCTAAGTAGTGAGCAGAAGGAAATTGTGATTATGAAGGAATATGAAGGGCTGAAATTTCGAGAAATCGCAGAAGCGCTCGATATTTCAGAAAATACAGCAAAGTCGAGGTTGTATTACGGGCTAACGGCCTTGCGTAAATTGATGATAAAAATGAATGTAAACCAAGAAACTTTGGATTATGAGCTTTAAACCAACAAACGAACAGCTAATTGATTTTGTGTATGGCAATTTGCCGGAAGCTGCACGATTAAAAATAGAACAAGCGATTAAAAAAGATGCTTCTATTCGAGCAGAGGTGGAAGCACTCAATGGATCTAGGTCGTTCTTACATAATTTGGAAGATGAAGAAGTATTGGAACCAGAAAAGTTAATTTGGGAGTTGACGGCTAAACAGCAAAAAAGACGATCAATCTGGCCAATTCTAGCGGTGGCCGCATCCCTTATTTTACTATTTTTGGTTGGGTATGCTACACAATTTAGAGTTTCGTATGGTGGGTTTGAACTGGCTTTTGGTAATGCTGTGCCTGTTGAGCAAGCAGAAGGCTTAACCAATCAGCAAGTGCAAGAAATGATTAATAAATCCATTGTAGCAAATAATGTGGATTTTGTAGCGCAATTAGATGCAACCAAATCTGAGTTTAAAGTTAAACTGGCAGCTAATAATAAATTGCAATTAAAAGATATGCAACGAATTGCTGCAAATGCGAAAGAGCTACCAAAAGCACAGATTGATGCCTATCTAGTACAGCTAAGTGATGCCAACCGAACAATGATCAACGATTTCTTTGAGGTGTCGTCTTTACAGCAGCAAGATTATGTAAACTCCATTCTAACTGATTATTTTGAATATATGGATCAAAAGCGGAAAGATGATTTTCTTGTACTGCAAGCCAATATTGAAGATGTGGACTACAAAAATGATATAAGGACACAGCAAACCGATCAAGTTATTGCTAGTATTCTTACCTCTGTTGGGGGAAGCTCTATGGGGCAATGAAATTAAATGCGAAACGCGAGATGTGAAATAAAAAAAGGGGGATATAAAACTTAAAATTTACTCAAGATGAAACCGAACGGTTAAATTAATCATTAAACATGCACGGCAATGATTAATTCAATCGTCAATTCCGATAGGTATCGGAACCTCCTGACCATTGAAAATAAATTATAAACAGATGAAACGATTAACAACATTTTTAATAACAATAGCCCTTATTTTTCAAGGAGCTATTGCCTTGGCTCAAATTGATGAAGCCAAGATGGAAAGAGATTTACGTGTGGCTTCTGGAGTGCTTGTGTCACTTATGAATAATGATAATGACTACTTGTTTGGGGGAGGGGAGCCAGAAGGGAATTATGTAGAAGGTTTTGGGGTTATTTTTACTATTGAAGATCAGATGGTTTTTAAGTATAATTATAAAACGCAGTATCAAATTGTTGGATCAGCACATAGAGATGCTCAAGTTGCTATAGGTGAAACCCAAAGAGTTCAGCGAAAGGTTGAAAGAGAAATGAGAGAAAAAGTGGAAGGTGAAGAAAATCATAGAGAACTGGTTTTTGTGCCTTCTCCACCTGTTTCACCAGTAGGCTCATTTAAAATAAGCGGGAGCCCAAAAGAGATTGATGAGCTTATGATAGAAAATGAAAATGCCAGCAAGGAATTTACAAAAAAGTTGAGGGAGGCATTTGAAATATTTTTAGTTGATTATAGTCAATTGATAAGCCAATTAAAACCTACGGACAAATTTTTGCTAACGACAAAAAATGGATCCTCTGTTGACTTTGTATTTGTTGGGGATAAGTACGGAAATCTTGAGAACAAGAAGAACTCTAGGTTAAGTGCTGAAATGTTAGTGAAAGATCACAGAGATTTTAATGCTGGGAAATTGACCAGAGAAAAACTTATCGCAAAAATTAAGTTTGCAGAAAATACTGAAATAGAGAAGAAACCTGATTTAGATTTATTTAGTAATATGCTAAAAACTACTTATAATTCTAAATATACTGAAACCTATTTTATGTCTTCTATACCAAAATACGAAGTATTAACCGGACTTGGTGTGCTTTATTCCGTTAAGGTTTTCTCCTCGTATAGCGATGGTGGAGTCTATAAGATGCCAGCCCTAAACAAGACTGGGATGAGCGAAGAAGAAAGGAATAAAGCTGTAGAGGCTATGTATCCTCAATTTGTGAATGGTTTTAAAGAAAGTATAATTCGGTATGGAAGTACGATTAAGAGTTTAGAAACTGGCGAAAATCTAATTGTAAAAGTTAAAATGACCAAGTGCGATACCTGTACATTCCCCTCTACGATTGAATTTATGGTTGATAAGTCAGTGCTTGACCAGTTCTCTAAAGGGAGTCTTACATTGGCACAGGCTAAAGCAAAAGTTAAACTCAAATAACTAGTGTCTGTCCATAAAGTCCGCTATCTGGGTTACGCTTATTAAAAAAATTAACGGAGGTAGATGACGGTTCGAAACCGTCATTGCGAATCTCGTTTTTACCCCACTAGCTAGCGGGGCGACAATCTGTTTTTATACTATGGCATTTTATAACAGATTGCCTGTCTGTCCGGTAAGGCAGGCTTCATCCTATTATCAACCTTAAAGAGTAAGAATTTAGGATGATGGGATTCGCAATGGCGCACGTCAATGATTATTTAACAATAATGGCTTTTTTTGTACATATTTTAATCGAAAGGGCGTTGGTAAGGAGAGAATGTATTATTTTTCCCAAAATCAATAAGAATGACATTAAGATTGTTTTTAATTCTATTAGTTTGTAGCCTTTTTACCACCTGTATTAGTTACAGTCAGGAAACTATGCCTAAAACAAATTCTATAGATACGAACGCAAAGGTTAATAAAAAGAAAGAACGCCCGGAAAAAAAACGATACAAAACCATTGTTAAAAACGATACTAAAAGAATTCTTTATGGGAATAAGTGCTTTGAGGAGTTTACAAGAAGCTTAGGCTTTAAATACGAAGTACAAAACAAAAAAACCTCTGGAAGCTTAAATGGAGCTGCCCGTTTTTTTCATAATGCAGGTACTAAAACTGCACTATTCTTTACAGCTTGGCCTTGGTGGAAACTTAGAGTTAATAAAAAGAAAAAGGACTGTCGCAAACTTAGTGGCGACTTTGTGGGCTAGTCCTTTCGTCTCAACCTATGGTTATTGCTGCAAACCTGACCTAATCTAGTGTTAATGGCTAAGTTCTAACTAGAACAGCATTTTTGTATTATCTAAAAAGGACATGTTGC
>CAZZML010000359.1:0-3802 GCA_964654735.1 uncultured Roseivirgaceae bacterium
ACTGAATGACATCATATTATGGCTTGTAATAGATTTTCCTTGCGGATTTAAGGTGTAATTACAATTTAACCCGGATTATGCAATAGATTTCGTTATGAGACTCAAAAGAACACAGAATCAGCAAGTTATGGATGAAAACCACCCCGATAGCTATACGGGGCCGCTATGGTTAAAGACATAATTTGAACAAAGTGTCTGATTCACAGTTGTTTTGGGTCGGAATAGAAAGTCCTATTGCATATTTCGGGTTTAACATTTAATTCTCAGGTTACTAATAGTAGGGTTCAAGGTATTTTTACTAAATTGGCATTATAAAATTATTAACTATGAAAACCTCTACCATTAAAATTATAGGAATCTTATTTTTAGCCGTAGTTTCAAAGCCCTCCTTTACGCAAACAATTTCTCCAGAAGTAGTTGATAACTATGTGGTTGGTTTAACCAAAGATTTTAATCAGTACATGGGGCATTATATGAGCCCAATGCTAAAGGGGATAGGGTATGGATTTAATAATGGATGGTATAATACTGCTCGTCCTCATAAATCATTTGGTTTGGATTTAACTATAAGTGCGAATGTAGCTTATGTGCCTGTCATAGATCAAAGTTTTACATTTATTCCTGACGATTATGCGGTATTAGATTTGCCTCCCAACGGAGATAATAATTTCCCTACTATTATGGGAGGAACTACTACAAATGAAGCTCGTTCCTACCTATCAAAGGGAGATTCTGATCCAATTTTGGCTTCAATTTTTTTAGAAGGTCCTATCTTGGATGGTATCAAAGAGGATTTGCCCATTAATTCTTCGGTGGTTCCGTCTCCAATTGTTCAATTAGGAGTTGGTATTTTTAAAAAAACCGAGGTAAAAGTTAGATGGGTGCCAACTCTTCAAAATATAGAAGGTTTGGAATATAAGTATTTTGGACTTGGTGTTATGCACAGTATTTCACAGTGGATTCCGATAGTAAAAGAAATAAAGTACTTAGACGTTTCAGGTTTTATTGGATTTACAAATATTGATTTAGCTTATACACTTGAACCTGGTACTATTGATGGAGTTGACCAAGTTGCTAATTTTGGAGTAAATACTATTACTTATGAATTAGTAGGGTCTGCAACTTTTTCAGTATTTACTGGCTTTGTTGGAGTTGGATTTGATAATTTTAAGACAAATCTAAGTTTAGATGGAGAGTACATCGTTAAGATTCCAGGAGCAATAGATTCTAATGGTGATCAATTAACAGAAACCCTTGTGAATCCAGTAACACTTAACGCCAAAGATGGTGGTCTTAGAGCAACGGTTGGTGCAAGATTGAAACTTGCCATTTTTACCATACACGGAGCCTATACACTACAACAGTATAATACCTTAAATATAGGCATTGGGTTTAGTTTTAGATAATTTTATTGTTCTTGCCAAGGCAAAAATCTGTTTGTGAGTTGATTAAACCCATGCTTTCTCAATAATGTGATTAAGTATTACTTCCCTTTATAATTAGGCTTTCGTTTTTCAATAAAAGCTTTCATACCTTCTTTTTGGTCTTCGGACGAAAAGGTGAGGTAGAAGTTTTTTCGTTCGAAATGAAGCCCTTCGTCTAAATGAGTTTCGAATGACCGGTTTACAGATTCTTTAGCTAGCATGGCTGCTATTGGAGACATTTGGGCTATTTCTTTGGCTAAATTCATAGCTTCCGCTAGGTATATTTCAACAGGCACAACTTTGTTAATTAAACCAAACGAAAGAGCTTCTTGCGCATCAATAAATTTGCCTGTAAGCACTAATTCCATCGCTCTGGCCTTCCCAATAGCTCTTGTCAATCTTTGAGTTCCACCAGCACCAGGCATTACACCAATTTTAATTTCGGGTTGCCCAAATTTAGCTGTCTCAGAAGCCACAATCATATCGCAAGTCATGGCTAACTCGCAACCACCACCTAAAGCAAAGCCAGAAACAGCTGCAATTAACGGTTTTCGAGTCTTACGAATTTGATCCCAAGTGCTAAATTGATCAACCATAAGCATATCAATGGCTGTTTTGTTGGCCATTTGCTTAATATCGGCTCCTGCAGCAAAAGCTCGTTCGTTTCCAGTGAGCACAATTACCCTAACTGATTCATCCTGATCCAGCTCTTTTAAAGCCTCTCTAAGTTCTTGCATCAGCTGCAAGTTAAGGGCATTTAGCTCTTTAGGTCTGTTTAATTCTATTAGTGCTATATGCTTTTGATCCCGATTGCTACCGGGAGGAGTAACTTTTATAAATTCCATGTTGATGTATTTTGCCCTAAAATAAAAAAAACCTCCATCTCGATGACTATCGGGAGGAGGTTTTTCAACTGCAATGATAAACAAGCTTGAAAATATTTCTATTTTCATATCTTAATAGTGTTTAGAACTAATTGGTAACCATAATATATGAAAAAAGTACTATTTGTTTGTTTAGGGAATATATGCCGATCTCCATTGGCTGAAGCGTTGTTTAAAAAGCATGTTGAGAAAAATAACTTAATGGATGAATTTGAATGTGATTCGTGTGGAACTGCCGCCTATCATATAGGTGCTCCACCCGATGAACGAAGTGTTGCCAATGCCTTGGAGAATGGGTTGGCCTATACACATAATGGAAGGAAATTAACAATAATAGATTTTGAAAACTTCGATTATATTATTGCGATGGATGAGGAAAATTTAAGAAATATTCAAGATGTTGATCCTTCCGATAGCAATCGGAACCACTCTCATATCTACAAAATGAGAAAATTTGATTTGCAGGGATTAAACAAAGATGTGCCAGATCCTTATTATGGAGGAATTCAAGGTTTTCAGGAGGTATATGATATTTTAAACAGGGCAACCTTACATTTACTGAAAGAGATTTCTGTATCTAAATAACTATTTTTACGTTGGCATTAAAAAATAATTCTATGAAATCATTTTTATCAATCTTATTAATTTTTTTTTCTATTTTAAGTTTTGGACAAAAAACAATTACACCTGGCGAAGTGTATAACCCAGGTGAAGAAATTTACACACCAACACTCGGCTTTAAGGCAGTAATCCCTCAAGGGTGGATGGGTATGCTACCTCAAAACTCTACCATTTTTCTGCTGAGTTCTATAAAAGGATTGGATGGTTCTATTTATTTGCTTGGTGACACAACCAATTTTGAGATGATGAAAGCAGGCTGGACTCAAGGTCTTGAACTGGAAGAAGGTAGAGTACTTAAATCGGATGGAAATTTTGTAATGAAGGACGACTTACTTACATCTGGTGTAATTCTTACGGGTACTGATCAAAATATAAACAAAGGATTTATTGCGGCTCGTTGTGGTGAGTACGGCAGGTGTGTTTCGGCTTTATTAATATGCGAAGAAAAGTATTTAGAGGAGATGAAAAAATCTGTGGATGATTTTTTAGAAAGTGTACTATTTGTAAATCCAATTATAAAAAATGAATATGATGGGTTTGACTGGAAGCTATTTTTAACCAACAAACAACTAGTGCATTATGATAACGTAATAGGGTCTAAATCAGTAAATAAAGTTTGGTTGTGCGAAGATGGCACGTTTTTAAGCAAACTTAAACGAACAGGAGTTGTAAAAGGAGAGATTGGAAAATACAAAGGAAAACATCGAGGAACCTGGCAAACTTCTTCATTTGGTAAAACAGGAACGCTCACATTAAAGTTTGATAAGCTACCTCCTGTAGAAGTTGATTTATTAATAGAAGACGATAATATCTTACTGAATGCGAAAAGGCATGTTACACTTAATGCGGCTATATGCAAGTAGGCTCTAACTA
>CAZZML010000360.1:0-3802 GCA_964654735.1 uncultured Roseivirgaceae bacterium
TATCGGAGCAACCCCCGCTACTTTTTAAAGGACAACTCATGGGTTGTCCTTTTTTTATGCTTATGTTTTAGCTAAGATTTACTTTTAAGGCTAACTTAGATTTTTGCACCAATTTCTATTCTGAGCATGAAAAATTTAATAATTATTTTGAGCTTATTTTTTTCTATTCAAGCCAAAGGTCAAGTTGATTCTATGGAGATAAAAACAAAAATCGTTCTTTTAAAGAATGAAAATCAATTACTTCCATTTAAAAATCTTGAATTATTAACCATTTCTTATTCTGATGAAAACCTGAGAAAATTTGGTAAGAGATATTCAGAAAACAAAGGAGAAAATGTAATCCTTATTACTACTAACACAGAATCAAATTCTCAAGACGAAATCAAAATTCTTTTAATAATTGGTAAAGAAAAACAGATAGAAGAATACCAATTTAAAAGGTTTCAATCGGTTATATATTTAAGTGATAGCACCTTACAAACGTATGATTTGCTATCCCAAAAACTTTTTGGTGGTCGAGGATTTACCGATACACTCGCGACAGAAATTTACGAATTTGAGGCTGGCGTTGGTATGCAAACCAAAGGAAATTTGCGATTTAGCTTTGGAAACCCTTCGGAGGTAGCAATTGATTCAGCTTATCTAAACAATAAAACGGATTCTATTGCTTTAATGGCAATTGACTCTGGCGTGGCACCTGGTATTCAGGTGTTGGTGGCTCGAAACGGGCGTGTGATATTACACAAAACATACGGATACCTTACGTATGAAAATCAAGAGCCTGTCCAAAAAAACCTTCTGTACGATTTTGCTTCTATTACTAAAATTACAGGAGCTTTACCCGCTCTAATGCAGCTTTATGACCAAGATAAATTTAGCTTGGATGCCACTATGGGTACTTACTTGCCCTATTTTGCCAAAGGCAATAAAAAAAACTTACAATATCGCCAGATCCTTTCTCATAATGCTCGCCTTAAAGCTTGGATTCCGTATTGGACAACCACCATTAAGAAAAATGGCAAGTATAAAAGGAATACGCTTTCGTACGATTCAACCGCTAATTATTCGGTAAAAGTGGTTAAAAACCTCTACTTACATAAAGATTACAGAGATATAATTTATAAACAGATTCGTAAATCTCCTTTGCGGGAAGAACCTGGATATAAATATTCGGGATTATCGTTTTACCTATATCCAGAAATTATTGAGAAAATTACGAACCAAGATTTTGAAACTTATTTAAAATCAAATGTATATAAACCTTTGGGAGCTAGTAGTATAACCTATAACCCGTTGAGGTTTTACCCCTTAAGCCATATTGTGCCTACTGAAATAGATACGTTTTTTAGAATGGCTCCTTTGCGAGGAACCGTACACGATGAAGGTGCCGCTATGATGAAAGGGGTTTCCTCTAATGCGGGGCTGTTCGGAACTACCCTAGACCTTGCTAAAATTATGCAGATGTATTTGTGGATGGGGAGCTATGGAGGCGAGCAACTTATATCTGCTAATACAATGGAACTTTTTACTGCTTGCCATTATTGTAACGAAGGCAACCGTAGAGGACTCGCTTTTGATAAGCCCGTTTTGGTAGATAAGGAAAATGGATCAACTGCTACTGATGCTTCATCTCATAGTTTTGGGCATTCAGGCTATACAGGCACTTTCGCGTGGGCGGATCCAGAAAATGGATTGCTCTTTATTTTTATGTCGAACAGAGTTTATCCTACAAGAAATAACCGTAAGCTTTACCAACTTAATATAAGACCAGCCATGCACCAGACAGTGTATGATGCTATTAAGGTGTTTGACGAAAAAAGGTAAAACCTTGACAGAACGTTTTTTAGAGACCAATCTAAGTTAAGATACTAAGGTTATCTACGTATAAAAGCGGGTGTAATTTCAGTTTCATATTCCTCAACTTTGTATAACCCAATATAAAGATATGAAAATAAAATCTGTAGGAGCACTCGTAAAGCACCCCATAGCATTTGTATTAATAGTGTTAGTATTAATTTTTGTTTTATTACTTTCTTCTAAAGCTGTAGTAGCGTCTGACATGCCAGCGGTAAAGCAAATACTAAAGGTTATTGATGGAAACACGCTCAAGGTTTCCACTATAGCAGGTGATACATTTATTGTAAAACTAAAAGGCGTTGATGCTCCTGAATTAGGACAGGAATTTGCGCAAGAATCTTTAAATTATTTACAAGAACTAGTAGCTGATAAAAAAGTTTTGGTAGAGTATAGCGGTAAAGATCGCTGGGGAAATCGTTTAGTTCATGTAACCACAAAAAGTGGTATAAGCGTAAACGAGGTAATGATTAAAGAAGGATATGGATGGGTCGATAGGTTCTTTGTAAGTCAGGAAAATTTGATGGAATTGCAAGAAGCCGCAAAGACTAAAAACGCTGGCCTTTGGGTTAAAGAAGAGCCAATGGCTCCTTGGGTTTTTGATAGAATTCAAATTAGAACTAATTCTAACGGACGATAATAATAAAGGCTTGTAATAGCCTCTTTAGAAATAAAGTATTTTTTTGGGTTATTTTTTACTGCCCCGTCAACTGACGGGGCAATTTTTTTGCCCTCAGTTTGTTAATAAGGTATGATAAATAAATTGATTATTCTATTTGTATTTGTTGGCTCGTCTGTGTTTGCACAAAATAGTGTAGAAATTTTGTCTTTTACTTCGGTAACAGTTTCGGCCAAATATGTAAAAGGTAAATCCTACTCATATATAAAATTTGTGCACCCTTATGACTTTTATTTTGATCAGAAAATTAGAGAATATGAAGAGAGGATGGTGGCTAATGTAAAGAAGTATAAAAAGATGGAAAGAGTAATGAAAAAGCCTCAATATTCAGATCCATCCTATTTTGGTCATAAACGAAAGCCTAAAAAACGCCCACCAGGCAAGCGTAAGTTTTGCAAAGAATGTGAGATTGTGCATTAGGTTATCAAGTAGGTTCGCTGCAACAGATTGCCGCAGTCGTTCCTCCCTCGCAATGACGTTGAGTATGCTACAACAGATTGCCGCAGTCGTTCCTCCCTCGCAATGACGTTGAGTATGCTACAACAGATTGCCGCAGTTGTACCTCCTTCGCAATGACGGTAGTGTACGTCATTGCGAGCATAGCGAAGCAATCTGTTCATCATTCCACACCTACCATTCTAACACTTCTTTCCCAAGGTCATTCCATTCCGGGTTTATAGACTCTATCAATTGTATTTTCTTGATTCTAGAACCCGCTTTAATCTGTTTTTCTCGTTCTATGGCTGATTCAATTGATTGGAACAATTCGTAATAAACAAGCTTATTTAAATTGTATTTTGCTGAAAAACTGGAGGGGTATTTTTTATCAATATGCTGCATTAACCTACTTGTTAAATCTGATGTTACACCTGTGTAAAGGGTGGTATTATTTTTATTGGTTAATATGTAAATTGCTCCTCCTTTTCCTACCATAATTTATTTGCGTTGTTGCGAGCTCAGCAAGTTACGTCATTGCGAGTGTAGTACCCGTCATTGCGAGCGCAGCGAAGCAATCTGTTTATTAATTGCAGCTAGTTGGTAACCTTACCCAATGTTGTTAACTACAACAGATTGCCGCAGTCGTACCTCCTTCGCAATGACGTTGAGTATGCTGCATGCCGCGGTCGTGCCTTCTTCGCAATGACGGTAGCGTTAAGTCATTGCGAGCGCAGCGCAGCAATCTGTTTCTTTTTTGTTCATGTTTTTTCGTAAAATTAAACTGGTATTACCTTATTTTTACACTCTTGGTTTTATTTTTTAAGAAATCGA
>CAZZML010000361.1:0-3794 GCA_964654735.1 uncultured Roseivirgaceae bacterium
GCTGACGCCTTAGTAAAATTAGGTGAAACAAAAACGTCGGTTACCGCTGTTGAAACAATTGTTACAGATATTATTAATCTTATTAATAACGATATTAAAGTAACTATCGACTCTTTACGTGATAAAATAATTAATACCATTATTACTACAATCGAAAGTATTGGTACAGATATTGGCTTGGCCATTGCGAACATTCCGGGCAACCTTCCAGTAGCATCAGATCATTTAAATGATGCCGGGGCTGCTATTCTTATTTTACTAACAGATATTGGGATTTTGAACAGCTCTATAAATTCTGATACGATTCTTGGAAAAGTTAATAGAATTTTAACACATATCAATTTTATTAAAGACAAAATTGAGGCGGCAAATTCGGGCCTACAAGCTCTTTTGACCAGTATCACAACCAGTATTGATACCTTGCTCATTTTATTTGATACCACTACTGAAATGGGGCTTCCAAAAGAGCCCTATATCCCCTTAATAAAATCGTTGATCTTAGATTATCATGCAACAGCAAATAATGACGATATAGATATTGTTCATTTATATCCATATGAAAATACTTCTAAACATGAGTTAATTAAGGACAGTCCAAAGCTTTTTCCGTTTTTTGATAACGAAGGAACACTTTTTATAGGTATTGAAAATTTAACATCTGGTGGGGGGCTTTCCTTATTATTTCAATTGGCCCAAGCAACTGCAGATTCTGAACAAGACCGTGCAATAATTAAATGGCACTATTTAAGTAAGAACAGTTGGTTTGAATTAAGGCCTGGCTTTGAGCTGATTTCTGATGATACAGATGGCTTGACTGTTTCTGGAATTGTCACTATTGCAGTACCAGATGGTATTAACAAAGTAGGAAATACCATAATGCCTGATAATTTGTATTGGATTAAGATCACCGCTTTTGAAAATGTAAAAGCTGTTGCAGAAATAATTGGAGTACATACCCAAGCAGCCAAAACATCGGCTAGGTTGAATAAATCTCATGATAGAGAGAGATTGAATACGGCGTTAGAGGAAGGAAGCATAGCAAAATTAGTTGCGGGAGATTTTAGCGTAAAAAAAGTCGAACAGCCGTATCCTTCTTTTGGGGGAAGGCTTCCGGAAGTAGATGGGCATTTTTTTATAAGAGTTAGCGAACATCTAAAACATAAAGACAGGTCTCTGATGTCTACTGATTTTGAAAAAATTATTCTAGAAGGTTTCCCTGAAATTTATAAGGTAAAATGTATTAGTCATACCATGGGACTTTCTGCTAATTTGTACAGACGTGATTTAGAAGTAGCTCCTGGTTTTGTTGTGATATCTGTTATTCCAGACCTTACCAAATTGAAGTCCGGTAACATGCAGGAACCAAAGGTACCGGTTAGTCTGCTTGAAAAAATTGGTGATCATCTTAGAAAACGAACTTCACCATTTGCCCGCATCAAAATAATGAATCCCAGATTTGAGAAAATCAATATAAAGATTTCAGTTAGACTATATAGAGGTAAATCAAGTAATTTTTATCGAAAAAAATTAGAAAAAGACCTACAATTTTTCCTAGCCCCTTGGTTTTTAGGTGATTCAGAGAAACTGACATTTGGGCAGGTCATTTTATTTTCTGATATCGTTGGCTTTGTTGAACGACTCGATTATGTAGATTTTATTAAAGATATAATTCTAAACGGTGAATGTTGTCAAACAGGAAATACGATTAAACCTTTGACGGCTAGGTCTATTATAACTGGAGGTAATATTACCGTAAAAATTGACCCCGAAGCATGCCCTGAAGAAAAAAACAATCCAATAGAACTGATTGAAAATTAAATCAATTAATGTAAGAATGGCTGAATTTTCAGAAAATACAATCAAGGTTATTGAGCAAGCAGACCCTAATCTGCCTGAATACTTGGATTTTGAAATACTCAGAAAGAAGGGGATAAATCATATCGCCAAGTTATCAGGGAAAATATGGACAGATCACAATGTTCATGACCCTGGTATTACTATGTTAGAAGTATTGGTATATGCTTTGATGGATTTAGGGTACAAAACTAACCTTCCCTTTAAGGATCTTATAGCTCCAAAAGTTCCACTTACCAAGGATGATAATTTCCTCAGACCCTTAGAAATACTCACCATCAACCCTGTAACTATTATAGACTACAGAAAATTATTATTGGAACTAAAGGATGTACGGAATGCCTGGCTTGAGCCTGCAGTTCAAGAAGTACCCTTAACCATTAATACTAACACAAATATACTAAACTGCTCAAGCACCAGAGGAGCGATTAATAATATAAATATCAATGGGTTATATAAGATCTATATTGAAAAAGAGCCTGGAGTACTCAATGATGACTTGCTTAAAGAAAAGGTAAGAGAACTCTATTCTAATTATAGAAATCTCTGTGAAGATTTGACCGTTGTTGAAATTTTAAAACCCATAGATTTTGGGGTTTGTGCAGAAGTGGAATTGGAGGAGGGCCAAGACGGACGAAAAATTTATGTTGAGCTTATTGATAAAATCAAAGATTTTATTCAACCTGAAATTAAGTATTACACTTTAGAGGAGTTATT
The DNA here is from genome assembly GCA_964654735.1 of uncultured Roseivirgaceae bacterium. GTDB lineage: Bacteria > Bacteroidota > Bacteroidia > Cytophagales > Cyclobacteriaceae > JAKISE01. The sequence goes on from CAZZML010000361.1 coordinate 2,572, forward strand.
AAATAAAGGCAAAACCATTGATGAAATATTTGCTGGCCGTCCCTATCGGGATGAAAGTTTTGGCTTTGTTGATACTTCAGAGTTTGAAAAATTAGAAAGAAGAGAAGCTTTTCGCCTCTCAGATTTATATCATGTAATCTTGTCGATTCCAGGTGTAAGAAAAGTAAAGAACCTACATATTAAGGGAGGTACAGAGATCAATGATCCTTCTGAGGTTTGGATAGAAGGCAATAGGATAGGCTTGGGAGAAGTGCCCATTTTTTCCCTTGAAAAAACCTGCGTAGATCTTTATAGCCCTGAAGGCTACTTGAGTCTGGATAAAATTAAGATCCATAAAACATTTTCTTTTAAAAACAAGTTTCAGCTACCCCTTAGCAGTCTTAATACCGAGATTCCCTATGGTACGTATCCAACTGATCTAGATGATTATCAATCTATACAACATGATTTGCCCGTAGTATATGGTATTGGCGATGATGGTTTACCAGATAATGCCAGTCTCTCAAGAAAGACACAAGCCCTGCAGTTAAAAGGATATTTATTGCTTTATGATCAGTTGCTCGCTAATTACACCGCACAGCTGACTGAATTGCGGACCTTATTTTCTTTAAAATCTGAAAAAGAAAGAACGGAGGCTGAAAAACAGACCTATTTCTCTCAACTCCCGGAAACTGTACCAGGTCTGGAAGAGTTGTTAAAGTTTTATGAGAAAAATGACAAAAATGTGCTCAGCTCACAATTAGCCATACCCGTAAAAAATGATGCTACATTAAAGGCTGTATTAGATGAGCTTACTGTACGTCCAGTGAATAAGTTGGTAATCGGAAATGCTTGCAATAATCTTCCGGGAGATGTTGAACAGTTTATATTTACTTCTCATAACTTACGTAGTATTTATATTGAACAATTAACAGACAGTTTTTTTAATGAAAATTATACCGTAGAAATATTTCAGGATATTGCAGGTTACTTTTTTGTCTTATGTCCTGAGCAACCAGACAATCTTGTCTTGATAGGTTCTGCTCGTTTTAATAAGATTTCACAAGCATCTAATGAAGGTAAAAAAGCAGCTTTTTTAGCATCCATAAAAGAGAACTATGGCTTAAGTACCGATAAATCAGAAGATATTAGTCCAGACATGCATACTTTTGGACTCAATTATCATCCTATATCTTATATTTCTCTGATAAATGACCTTATTGAAAATAAGGATACCTATACCC
>CAZZML010000362.1:0-1097 GCA_964654735.1 uncultured Roseivirgaceae bacterium
ACGGTTTTAGTGGAATATATAAGCATTTTAGCTGTATTGTTTAGAACTTAGCCAAGAAATATTAATGGTTATTTAATCTATGTGTTAGCTGCTTACCTCATGCTTGATAGAAAAAGAGATTAGTTTTGTTTTCAAACCTGAGTTCGGTTATACCCAAATAGATAGATATTAAGATTTGAAACCTGATACTTCTCATTGTTAGGGGGCAAGTATGGGTTTAATTTTGAGGTTAACTCTATTCTAAAACTGCATTGACCAAACCTCAGCATACTACTCATTCCTTTTCATTGGAGCGCAAACAAATCGTTGACTTTCTAAGCGTAGCTAAAAAAAAGCATACTGCCAGCGTAATGATGGACTTTAATATTACGGGTATCCGAGACGAATTAAGAAAAGCTCGTAGAGCAACAAAAAGACATGCCTCGCTTACAGGGTATTTGCTTTATTGTTTTGCTCAAGCAGTGGAAACTAATAAAATGATTCAGGCATACAGAAAAGGTAATAAACTTATTGTGTTTGATGACGTAGATGTATCAACTATGGTTGAGCGCACAGTAAATGGAGTTCAAGTACCCGTTAGCTACATTCTTCGAAAAGCAAATTCTAAATCAGTATTCGAAATTTCTGAAGAAATAAGAAATGCAAAAACCGGTGACACAGTTGATTTGATAGATAGCAAGGAAATGCAGAGTAAAAAGCGGTTTATTGGGGTTGTAAAAAGAGTTGGCTTCTTAAGAAGATGGTTTTTGAAACGTATGTTCAGCGATCCGTTTTTGAAGAAAAAATATAATGGAACCGTTGGTTTTTCATCTATGGGGATGTTTAGTCATGAACTTACAGGTTGGGTTGTACCAATTACACCTCAGGTATTGAGTGCCATGGTTGGAGGAATACGAGAAGTACCAGGAATTATTAATGGAGAAATAGCAAAGTGTGAAATGACCTGCATAACTATTTCAATGGATCATGATATTCTGGATGGGGCGCAAACTGCTAGATTTATTGAAAAGTTTAGAAAATTACTAATTGGTGGTATTGAGTATGAAGGAAAAACAGAATCTATCAAATTTATAGCTGAGTTAGAGCCTTCTTGAACA
>CAZZML010000362.1:1197-3787 GCA_964654735.1 uncultured Roseivirgaceae bacterium
CTCAGCAAATCAAATAAGAAAAATTATGAAAAATAAATCGTTTAAACCAGCAGAAGTATATAACTTAAAAGATGCTGTAAGTTTTGCAAAAGGAGGCGTTGTTTCTAAACAATTTGTAAAAAGTAAAGGGGGCAATATTACCTTTTTTGCTTTTGATCAAGGCGAAGGGTTAAGCGAGCATACCGCACCTTTTGAAGCAGTTGTTCAAATTATTGAAGGTAAAGCCGAGATATCAATTGATGGCAAAAAGAATGTGGTTAATGAAGGTGAATTAATTATTATGCCTGCTAATATTCCACATGCGCTACATGCCATCGAGCCATTTAAAATGTGCTTAATAATGCTAAAGGATTAGTTGAATAGAGAACTACCATCTCCTATCTTCATTTTCTAGCATACTTAAATAACTTAAATAGCGGCTTTCAGCTATTTGCTCATTTTCTACCGCATCAATTACAGCACAATTAGGCTCATGGGTGTGCATACAATTATTATACTTACACGCTCCTAGTAGTGCCCTCATTTCAGGGAAGTAATCAGAAAGCTCATAGTCTTCTATCCCAATAAGGCCTAACTCCTTTATACCAGGGGTGTCAATAATTTTTGTAGTTGGGTTCACCTCAAACATTTGGGCAAAAGTGGTGGTATGCACTCCTTTTTTTACCGATTCGGACACTTCTCCAATTTTTTGATCTAAATCAGGAACTAATAAATTTGTAATGGTTGATTTCCCTGTGCCTGAGTGCCCTGAAATTAAGGTTATTTGATCTTTAATAAGTTCTTTAAGCTTTTCTACACCTTCATTTTTTAGTGCAGAAATTAATAATGTGTTAACTCCTATTGGTTCATAAATAGAAGAGATATATTCGATGGTACTCAGCTCTTGTTTTGATAATAAATCGGATTTATTAAAAACAATGGTGGAGGGAATGCGAAAGGAATCCGTTGTAACTAAAAAGCGATCGATAAACCCAAGTGATGTTTTGGGGTGATGTAATGTAACAATCAAAACAGCCCTATCGATATTGGCAGCAATTAAACTGCCTTGTTTGGCTTTATGAACTGATTTGCGCATTACATAATTAGTTCTTGGAGCAATTCGTGTGATAATGCCAGTTCCTTTATTATTGGAGTCCAATTCCAATTCAACTATATCGCCAACAGCAATTGGGTTAGTTACTTTTAACTTGGCAAGTTTCATTTTGCCCCGAATTCGGCATTCTATAAAACTGCCATCTTCTAATTTAACATGATACCACGACCCCGTTGATTTATAAACTAAACCCTTCATATTGCCTTTTGTTCATTAATAATGGATACGACTTTTCTTGCTGCCCCTTCATTAGCTTTTACATAATCTTCCATTTTTTGGCTCACATTTTTTAATAGTGTTGGGTTTGTAAGTTTGTTAACCAATATTTTTAGTGAGGTTGAGTTTTGTACAGGGAAAGCGGCCTCCAACCTTACCAGATCAACGGCTTCTTTATATTTTTTATAGCGTTTGTTTCCAAAAAATACAGGAATGTTATACACAGCTGGTTCTAGAATATTATGAATGCCATCACTAAACCCACCGCCCACATAAGCGAAATCTGCAAATTGGTATAACCGTGATAATTTGCCAATCGAATCAATTATTAATACGTTTTTACTACTGTTTGCATTTAACTCTGAATGCCTAATTGTAGATGAAATAGACTCTTCAATTTTTGCGATATGTTTTTCTGTAATATCGTGTGGAGCAATTATGTATGTAAGCTCAGGATTGGCGTTAACAAAAGGAAAAATAATTTCATCGTCTTCATGCCTTAAACTGCCAATGATAAATACTTTTTTATCGTCTATAAAAGAGTCAATTTCCGGAAAAGAAACACCATCTTGTTTCAATTCTATCACACGGTCAAAACGAGTGTCTCCTGTTTGAGTAACCTTATTGATACCTATTGATCTTAGTAATTTTTCTGAAGTTTCATCTTGCACCATAAAATGAGTAAACTTCCTTAGCATTTTTCTATTCCACCCTCCATACCATTTAAAAAATGTTTGAGAAGACCTGAAAATGGAAGAAACAGAATATATTGGAATCTGATTTTTGTTCAGCTCATTTAAAAAGTGATACCAAAACTCATATTTTATAAAGAGGGCAATTTCAGGCTTAATTAAGTAAATAAACTGGGTTGCGTTACTTTTTGTATCAACGGGCAAATAAAATTTATAGTCGATAATGGGGTGGTTAACAGCTCTATAGCCAGAAGGCGAGAAGAATGTAATAACAACTTTCCAAGTGGGGTGTCCTTTTTTTATTGATTCAATTACAGGTAACCCTTGTTCAAATTCACCAACGGAAGAACAATGCACCCAAAACAGAGGAGCTTTATTATTGGTTAATGTTTTACTAATTTGAGGTAAAAGGTCTTTTCTGCCCTTGTAGAACAATCCTGCTTTTGTGCTAAACTTTGCAAATAGAGGTAGCAAAAGTTTTAAAAGGGTAATGGAAATATTATATAGGAAAGTCCTCATGTGGGCGCAAAAATAGAAAGAGGCTGGTTTAAATCCTTAAACCAGCCTCTTTATTATAGAGGTTCCCTAA
>CAZZML010000363.1:0-3763 GCA_964654735.1 uncultured Roseivirgaceae bacterium
GCACAATCCGTTAGTATAGATTTGGCGCAACAATATTATGGGCAAGGTGAATTAGAAAAAGCACTAAACACCTATTCTAAATTGGCAAAAAATTCAGCCAATTGGCAATTAATTCATAATGAATATTTTACGTTGCTCATCCAATTAAACGAATTTCAAAAGGCCAATAAATACATTGATAGAATTAGTAAGAACTATCCTCGAAATCCTAATTATAAAATAGATAAGGGAAGATTGATTTTAGCGGAAAAAGGAGAAGAAAAAGCCAATAAATATTATGCTTCTATTAGAAATGAATTTTCGATGGATCCAAATTTTTCGCGAAGAGCTGCCCAATATTTTTTACGAGCAGGGCAACGTGAGCAAGCGGTGAGTTTGCTATTGCTTGCTCGTGAAAAGTCAGGAGACAAAACACTATTCGCACTCGACCTAGCTAATATTTATAGATATATGAATAAGAAGCAAGACATGGTTAAGCAGTATATCATTTTTGCAAATGTAAATAAAGGAAATCTTAGGTATGTTAAAAATTCATTGCAGGTAACGCTTACTAAACCAGAAGATATTGAAAACTTGGAATCACTCTTATTCCAAAAAATTCAAGAAGAACCTGAAAATACTGTTTATACAGAGCTTTTAATTTGGGCTAATTTGCAAACAAAAAACTTTACCAGTGCATTTATACAAGCTCGTGCGTTGGATAGGAGATTGTCGAAGGGCGGTGTTCCACTTATGAACATTGGCAAAATGGCCTTGGCCAATAAAGATTATAAAACAGCAGATAAAGTTTTTGTCTATTTAGTTCAAGCTTATTCGGGAAGTAATATTTCTGTTCAGGCAGAGCTTTGGCAAATTACTAACAAAGAAGAAGAAGTTAAAAACACCTACCCTGTTAGCAAAGAGCAATTATTGCAACTAACGAGTTTGTATATAAAATTCATAAACCAGTATCCCAAAAACCCATTAGCTTATAAGGCTAATTTACAATTGGCTTTGGTGCAAGGGTATTATCTTAATGAAAAAGAAGAAGCCATACAATCTCTTCAAAAAATAATTGAGAACCCACGTGTTAACTCGCAGCTAAAATCGGAAGCAAAACTAACCTTGGCAGATATATATTTGTTAAATGAAGAGCCTTGGGAATCAACATTACTGTATGCTCAAGTAGATAAAACCATGAAAGAAACACCCATTGGTTATACAGCAAAATTGAAAAGGGCAAAGCTTGCTTACTACCAAGGAGAGTTTGAATTGGCTCAAGCTATTTTAGATATTTTAAAAATGGCTACCAGTAGAGAAATTGCGAATGACGCTCTAGACCTTAGTATTTTTATTAAAGAAAATACACTGTTTGATAGCACTCATTTAGCACTTAAAACCTATTCCTCTATTGAGTTGCTTTTATACCAACATAAAAATGAAGAGGTTCTGAGTAACATCGATACAGTTATTAATTTTTTTAAAGGGCAAAGCTTGGAAGACAATTTCATAATGTTAAAGGCGGCAGAACTCAAAAAAAGCGGAAATTTTGAGGAAGCGGCAACTAGCTATGGCCAAATTGTTAAAAAATTTCCGGTAGGCGTTTTGGCAGACAAGGCGCTGTTTTTACAAGCGGAAATTTTTCAACATTATCTACATCAGCCAGAGAAAGCACAACAACTATACGTACGGTTACTTAAAGAATATCCTGGCAGCGTATATGTGGCAGAATCGAGAAAGCAATTTAGAAGTCTTCGTGGAGATTTTGAGCCAACTAGTTAAAATCTGGTTTTAGCAAATATTCCACTTCCTTAAAAACTAACACCGAAATTTTTTTGTAGATTGAGGTAATTTTTGAAGTCAATAACTAACCGAAAGGGCTTCGTAATAATTTAACCTAAATTAATCCCATGGAAATTACTCGATTATTTGATGTAGCCCACTACCAATTAGAAAATTATCCTACAGCTAAAAGTTTAAATTATAAGGAAGGAAATGGGTGGAAATCATACTCTACACAAGATGTAATTGATGAAGCCAATAAATTAAGTGCAGGGCTGATAAAAAAAGGAATTAAGCCAGGAGATAAAGTGGCACTAATTTCTTTTAACCGACCAGAATGGATTATTGCAGATATGGCCATTGAGCAAATTGGTGCTATTAATGTACCCTTATATCCAAATATTACGGTTAAAGATTATAATTACACCATTGAGCAATCCGAAACCAAGTTGGCTTTTGTCGGTGATAAAGACTTATTTGATAAAGTAACAGAAGCGACTAAAAACACTTCAGCTTTTGAAGGCCTTTTTTCGTTTGATAAACTTGAAGGTGTTCCAAATTGGAAAGATATTCAAATAGATTATTCATCGGAGTTAGACGAAATAGAAAAGAGAAAAGCGGCCGTTAAGCCCGATGATTTGGCAACCATTATTTACACGAGTGGAACTACGGGTTTCCCAAAAGGAGTAATGCTAACCCATCGAAATATACTAAGCAATTCAGAAGGCGTTTCAGAAAGGTTTGATGCAATAGAGTCTGGTTATAGAGCCTTAAGCTTTTTACCCCTTTGTCATATTTTTGAACGTACTGCCAGTTATACCCATATGCGCTTAGGGGTTGAAGTGTATTTTACGTCAATAGAAAACATTGGAGAGGCAATGAAAGAAATTAAGCCTCATTATTTTGCTACGGTTCCTCGTTTGCTCGAAAAAGTGTATGATAAAATTGTAAAAAAAGGATACGACCTTACAGGAATTAAAAAGAATCTATTTTTCTGGGCACTAAAATTAGGGGAAAGGTTTGATCCAAATGTGAATAATGGTTGGTGGTATAATAAACAGTTAGGGCTTGCCAACAAAATTATTTTTAGTAAATGGCGCGAAGCACTTGGTGGAAATATTCTTTTTATTATTTCTGGAGCTGCCGCTTTGCAGCCGAGGCTGGCTCGTGTGTTTTGGGCTGCTAAAATTCCTTTGCTCGAAGCGTATGGGTTAACGGAAACATCTCCTGGTATCAGCTTTTCAAAATTAGATCCAGGCGGATATCGTCTGGCTTGTGTTGGACCGCTTTTAAAAGATGTAAAAGTGAAAATTGCCGATGATGGTGAAATTTTGGCTGCTGGGCCGGGCATTATGCAAGGCTATTATAAACTACCCGAACAAACAGCCGAAGTGTTAAAAGACGGTTGGTTCTGCACAGGAGACATTGGTGAGTACAAAGATGGATTTTTGAAAATAACAGATCGTAAAAAAGAAATTTTTAAAACTTCGGGAGGTAAATACATTGCTCCTCAGCAAATGGAAAATAAATTTAAAGAGAGCATGTATATAGAGCAAATTATGGTAGTGGGGGAAGGACAAAAACACCCTTCTGCACTCATTGTTCCTGATTACGAAACCGTTTCTGAGTGGTGTAAAATTCATCACTCATCGTGCAGCACCATTGATGAAATATTAAAGAGCGAAAAAGTAAAAGCTAAGTTTGATAAAGAAATGGCGCATTACAACAAAGAGTTTGCTAATTATGAACGCATTAAAAAATATACCTTAATGGCAGAAGCCTGGTCTATTGAAGGCGGAGAACTAACACCTACATTAAAGTTGAAACGTAAGAATATTATGGCCAAATACGAAACGGAGGTTGCGGACTTTTACTAACCTGACGGGATAAGGAGTGCTGTTTGCTTTAACCTGGATTATGCAATAGAACTTCGTAATGAGGAGCTAAAGAGCAATAAATCAAGGAGTTTTATTGGTTTCAGCACCCCGATAGCTATACGGGG
>CAZZML010000364.1:0-3757 GCA_964654735.1 uncultured Roseivirgaceae bacterium
GAATAGATTTCATATATTCTGTTTTTTTCATCAAAATTGTTTTCTCATTCAGTTAATAATGCTTCTTCAACAATACAAATAGTATATAATTTGCACGAATAATCACAATACAAACGCACAGCTCATCTATTTAATTGTCAAAGAAAAAGCAAAATACTACTTATGTGCAACAAAAGCTCAAAAAATGATAAAAAAATATTGAATTTCTGTGGTAAACCAATGATATCCACTTTTCACCGTTATAATTTCATTCTTATTTCTGAAAAATATACTTACCTCCTAAATATTTAGCCCTAAATTTGAATCTGATGATTCACCTATTTATGTAAACAAAATGAAAAACATTTATCAGCCCTATTACAGGTCAGGTTTAAGAATGGGTCTTGCTATATTTATAATTAGCTTATGTGCTTTTTCTGGTTTAAAAGCACAAGGTGCAAACCCTGCTATTGAAAAAGCCAAGCTGCTTATTAAAGCACAAAATTTTGAGAAGGCGGACAGCGTGCTTACAACTGCGATAAAAAATAAACCTCAATCAAAAGACCTATTTTTTGAACGAGGAAGCTTGCGCTTTTTAGTAGGCGACTATTATGGAGCTGCTGGTGATTTTGGTTTTGCTATTGATATAGACAATGACTATGCAGAGGCTTTTAACATGAAAGGGCAGGCTATTCATTATAATGGAGATCCTGACTTGTCCATCGAATATTTTTCAAAAGCGATAGAACTCAACCCTTCTTTTACTGATGCATACTCCAATCGTGGGTTTGCTTTTTATGCCATTGGAGATAACGAAAGTGCTTATTTTGATTTTTCGAAAGCAATAGAGTTGAGTCCTCAAAATGCTGACCTTTATTATAACCGCGGCTTTGTTCGGTCTGACCTAGAAGAATATATAGGAGCCATCGATGATTTTAATAAATCTATTGACTTGGACTCTCTAGATGCTGCAACTTTTCAATTAAGAGCAGATGCAGAATTTGAAATAGGAGCACTAGATTATGCGCTTAATGATTATAATAGAGCCATTGAATTAGATTCTTTAGATGAGTTAAAGTATGCAAGTAGAGCATTAGTGTATAACGAACTTGAAAACTATAAAGAAGCCACAAAGGATTATTCCAAAGCAATTGTTCTTTTTGAGGAAAAGTATGAATCTGACCCTGAGCTTTATAATTTAAGAGGAGTTGTTTATTATAATTCAAAACAATATCAGTTGGCCATTGAAGATTATAATTATGCCCTAGAGCTAGAACCTTCGGCTCCATTATTATACGAAAACCGAGGAGCGGCATATTTTGATTTTGGGAAATTTATAGAGTCTGCCCAAGATTATACAGTTGCCATTGATTTGGATCCATCCAACCCAGAAAACTATTATTTTAGGTCGCAAGCAAAATTTGAGCTAAATAATAAATTTGACGGGTGCCTTGATTTAAAAAAAGCAGTTGAATTGGGTCTGACAGAAGCAAAGAAAGAGTTGAAAGAAAAGTGTAAATAGATATAATAAATGCAAGAGTTAGTTTTAGGAGTTGATGTTGGAGGAACCAACACTAAATTTGGTTTAGTAAATATAGAGGGAGATATTTTGGGGGAGGGTTCTTGCAAAACGAAGGGCTTTCCCAAGTTTAAAGATTATCTGGTTCATCTGATGTCGAATGTTGATGACGTAAGAGCTACTTTAACAGAACACAGATTAGTAGGAGTAGGAGTTGGGGCACCCAATGGCAATTATTATAGAGGCACTATTGAGCAAGCTCCAAACCTAGAGTGGAAAGACACAGTTTATTTTACAGAGGAACTTAAAACACATTTTAATAATATACCTGTTATTTTAACCAATGATGCAAACGCAGCAGCCATTGGTGAAAAGACCTTTGGCAGAGCTAAAGGGATGAAAGACTTTATTGTATTTACATTAGGTACAGGATTGGGCAGTGGAATTGTGGCCAATGGAGAAGTAATTTATGGAAGCGATGGCTTTGCCGGAGAAATAGGCCATACACTCGTTAATGTTTTTGGCCGTACTTGTGGTTGTGGGCGAAAAGGATGCTTAGAAACCTACGTATCTGCAACAGGCATTAAACGAACCGTTTACAAATTGCTTGCCGATTATATGTGTGATAGCGAATTGAGGGGTGTTTCGTTTAATGACTTGTCGGGTAAAATGATAACAGACGCAGCCCTAAGAGGCGATTTTATTGCTGTGCAAGCTTTTGAATATACAGGTAGAGTTTTGGGAATGAAGCTAGCAGATACAGTTGCTCATTTTAGCCCCGAAGCCATTTTTTTGTTTGGAGGATTGGTAAATGCTGGGGAGCTTTTAATGAAACCTGCTAAGCACCACATGGAAGACAATATGATGAAAAATTTTAAGGGAAAAGTAAAACTGTTGGTCTCTGGTCTGCAAAACAAAAACGCAGCTGTATTAGGGGCAAGCTCATTGGCTTGGAAAGAACTTAATAGAAGTTCCCTTAATAAAAACAGGTAAATATTGTATATTTAGTGTATGAAGAAGTGGGTTCTATTTCTGATATTGGTCAGTTGTAAGGTGTCATCTTTTACAACGGTTGTTTCTCCATCTTTATCTTTTCAGTCTTACAAAACATTTCGGTTAATTGAGTATTCGCAACAAGTAAATATAACACAACCGGAATATGATAATGCGGAGAATAGAAAACTAATCAACCAGTCAATTATTGAGGAAATGAAAGATTGGGGCTTGAGCCAAAACCAAGCAAAATCTGACGTAATTGTAACATACACGCTGTTAATTAGAGATATGGTTGACCCAAGGCTAGATTCGGCCGTTATTTACAAACCTTGGCTAGATACACAACAAGATAGCTTTAATTACACGGAAGGAGCTTTTACATTAATTTTGATGGATGACGAAACAGGCAACATTCTGGCACAATCTCAGTTAGAGAGCATTATGGATCGCAACCCTAAAAAATTTAAATCGGCCATTCCTCAAATCATTAAGAAAATGTTCAACCGAATAGAGAATGAAATCAAAGAACATAATTAAAACCGTTTATTTACTTAGCTTATTATTAATTTCGACTTTTGGAGTTAGCCAGCCCTCCATTGGCGATGAAGGTTTTGCGGTTATCCGAGAAGCCTATTCCTATGATAAAACTCTACCTCTACATGTTATTACAAAAGAGCCGGTAGAGTTTGCAACATACTCTCGAACAGAACTCCACTTTACAGGGGTCAACGAAAAAGTGGGAGCCTACTTAGCTATCCCTAAAAACGGAGAAGACCCTTTTCCTGTAGTACTATTAATTGATGGCATGGGTGGCTCAAAAGAACGGTGGTTTAAGGCCGATAACTGGCCAAATGGATTAGAAACGGTTGAGGCCTTAGTTGGCAAGGGATTTGCCGTTTTTTCCATTGATGCGGCTAGGCACGGAGAACGATTTGACACCACCGGTGTATTTCCCCAACCATTATCTCTGCGAAAAGAAAATTTAATGTACACCGTTCGAGACATGATTAGGCAAACGGTACAAGATTATATGCGAGGACTGGATTACCTCGAAACACGCAATGACATTGACACCAAAGCTATAGGTGTTTATGGGTTGAGTATGGGGGGAACTGTTACTTTTATACTTACAGCGTTAGATGAAAGAATTAAAACGGCAGCCACGGGTGTAGCAGTTGTTTATGGAAACGAATACAGCCTTGTAAATGCTTATAATTTTACACCTCGTATTAAAACCAAGCCTGTTTTAATGATTATGGGAGA
>CAZZML010000365.1:0-3752 GCA_964654735.1 uncultured Roseivirgaceae bacterium
GACATCTGTATTTTGTGAAAACAATAAATTATAGCTTGCAACAAAAACCAGTACGCTAAATATTTGTTTAATATTCATGTTAAATTATTTAGATGATTGAGCTCTGCCTGACCGTATTTATTTTCTGAGTTTTCTGATTTACAAAGCATAAAGTTGGAATATAGGAAGAATTTTTCAGCTTTTGAAATGTAGCGCATATAGAATATACAAGCAATTTAGTGCCTACATCTTACGCAAGTAAAGCATAAAGTCGAACTCAGGTTAATCCCCCATTTTAAATCTCCGGATACGATGTTATTTCCTGTATTTTTTTGTAAAGAGGTTTTAAATTCTTGTACATTTTTAAATACACTTCTTTGTACAAGGCACTGTATATTTTAGTGTGTTCGGCCTTAGGTTTAAATACATCTGCATAAGATACCATGCTTTCTACGGCTTTACTTAACGATGGAAATTCATTTACACCGTAGGCGGTTAAAATAGCTGCGCCTAACCCCGAGGTTTCATGGGTTTTACCCCTTACCAGTGACATATTAAACACATCGGCAGTTATTTGGCAAATTTCATTGCTTTGCGATGCTCCTCCCGAAACCGCCAGTTTTTCAAATGTTAGCTTTCCTTGCTTTTCCAGCCTGTGCATTCCATCCAGCAGGCCATACGCCAGCCCCTCGATTACCGCTCTGTAAACATGTTCTTTTTTATGTACATCGCCAAAGCCAATCATTGCACCTTTGGCATTTTTTTCGCCCAGCCCCGGTGACCAGTAAGGTTGTACGATTAGCCCCATAGCTCCCGGGGGTGATTTATGAAGTAGTTCATTGAGCACTTCCTCAGCCGGAATATTCTTTTTGGCAGCTTCTTGTACTTCCTTTAAAGCAAATTCATCTTTAAACCACCGAATCATCCAATAGCCACGGTAAATTTCAATTTCAGGATTCCAGTGGTTAGGCGTAACCGAAGGGTATGCCGGAAAAAATGAAATAGGTTCAAAGTATTTGTTTGAAGTAGTTTGCACGGTGGCCGTGGTACCAAAACTTAAACTGGCGGTTTTAGTATCTGTAACACCCATGCCTAGCGTTTCGCAACCTTTATCCGAGCCGCAGGCAATTACCGGTGTGCCTGGCGGAATACCTGATAAACCGGATGCTTTTTTACTTATTACTCCTACCCGTTCGCCCGGATTTACCAATTCCGGCAGTTTTTCCTGCTCAATGGGGTAAAGCTTGCTGCTTAGTTCTAGTAATTCATTGGGGTTTGCCCACGCTTGTTTTTTGTAATCAAAAGGAATGTATCCAATTTGTGATGCAACAGAATCCTTAAACTCTCCTGTAAGTTTAAAATTCAGGTAACCTGAAACCTGCAAGTACTTATGCGTATTACGCCAGATTTCAGGCTCATTTTGCCTTATCCAGTTGCAGTGGCCTTTTCGTTCCATTTTTTGCAAGGTAGCACTAAGCCCAAGTGCCTTAAATACTAATTTTAAGGCAAAGTTCGGTTTATACACATTATCAGCTATTCGTTGGTCGAGCCAAACCAGCGAAGGGCGAAGGGTATTGCCCTCCTTATCTACATTAACCATGGTGCTGCGCAAAGTGGTAACACCCACACCTTTAATGTTTTTAAAATTTTCAGGATTTCGCTTTTTCAGAATGTTGGTAGCTTCGCATAAGCCTTCCCAATATATTTCAGCATGCTGCTCTGCCCAGCCTGCTTTTAGGCTAAAATAAGGTTCGTATAATAGTTGCTCTTTGTCAACAATATCTCCTTGTAAGGTAAATAAAAGGGCTCTTATGCTTTGTGTGCCGCAATCAATGGAGAGTACAAGTGGTTCCATACGTATTTTTTTAATTAATTATTGGGTTAATTAGCCACAGCGTAGCGAAGGCACTAAGACTGAAAGTTTCACTAAGGCTTACTATAAATTTGTCTGGTGTTTCTTTGAGTCTTACTGTCTTAGTGGCAAGAGTTCATAAACCAAGTTGCGAACCAGGGTTCATTATATTATTGGGGTCGAAATGTTTTTTTAAGGCACGAATTACATTCATCTGGTTTTCTCCTAAATGCTGGGGCATCCATTTGGCAATCATGCGCCCCACACCGTGGTGGTGCGAAAGCGACCCTCCGCTTTTTTCAATCTGGTCAATTAACCCTTTATGAAAATCAAGGTATGCCTGCATATCGTTTTCTTTAATGATAAAAATAAAGTACAGGTTGGTGCCTTGTGCATAAAAATGCGAAGCGTGGGTCATACAAATTGTAGCAGGTCTGCTTTTTACATAATCTCTGCACGTTTGGTGCACCTGGTGTAAATTATCCCATTTTACACTGGTTTCCAGGGTATCAATTATAATTCCGTAATCCATTAAATCTTCGCGTAAATAGGGGTCATTATACCTGCCCGGCTCCCATTTTTTAACTGGGTACGAAGTTAAATTCATGGCTCCGTACTTTTTGCAGATTTTCTTTACGCTGGATTTTACGTTACCGGCAAACCTTTTGTCTCCATCCGCAGTGCCTAAAAACAGGCATCGTTCCATAGGTTTAAAACCACGAAATTTCATTAATTTATCAAAAAAGGTGCCCTCAATGCCATATAGTTTTAGGCCGTGGTGCGTTTCTTCCGCATCGGAAATTCTGAATACCGCTGGCATACCAAATTCGCTTTGCGAAATTTCTCTGCTTGCATGTACTGCTGCATCCCAGTTAGGAAAAATATAACTAAAATATTGCCTGTTCTCGGGTTTATACCTAAAAATTTTCCAGGTTAACTCAACTACAATCCCCAGTGAGCCTTCGCTGCCTTTAATAATATCCAGCACTTTTGGTCCGGTGGCGGTTGCAGGGTAATCTTTGGTTATTATTTCTCCTACAGGCGTTATTATTTCAACACCCAAAACTAAATCGGCAGCATCGCCATAATAGGATGATTGCTGCCCCGAGCCCAACGTAACAAACCAGCCCCCAACAGTAGAGTACTCAAATGATTGGGGAAAATGGCCGCAGGTAAATGCGTGGTTTGCCTGGTAGAGTTTGGGCGCGTTATTTAGCACATTTTCAAAGGCCGGGCCCATCATTCCGGCCTCTACGGTAGCTGTTTGGTTTATTTCGTTAAATTTTACCACTTTGTTTAAGTGGGTTGATAAAACCAGGCTTATCCCGCCTTTTTCCGGGTAATAGCCGAAATTAACAGAGGAGCCTCCCCCATAGGCATATATTGGTATTTTTTGCTGGTTGCAGTATGTTACAATTGAGGCTATTTCTTTTTTACTGCGCGGATGAACAACCAAATCTGAAATTTCATCCACTTTCCCAGCCCGTAGTTTCAAAGCTTCTTCAACCGTTTTTCCGGTAGAGAATTTTAGCCGCTCATATTCTTTTGATGATACATTCTCCTTGCCACATATCTCAATAAATTTTTCTATTTGTAGGGCTTCCAGGCCGCTTTCTTTTTTAAAATCAACCGGTTCATTTCCTGTGGTTGTTTTTTCAATAAAATCGGCATCGGTAAGGCTAAATTTGTTTTTTATTTCCTTGTAAAGATTATCATTAGGGTGCTTAAAGCCTTTAGGGTTGCCAAATTTGAATATGGAGCGAAACGAGCCTTTTTTAGGAGCTTCGTTTATCCATTGTGGCTGAAAGTTATTTTTAGTTGACATAATTGAGTATTACCTAGATTGAACGAATATCTGAACTTTATCCCGCATTATGCAATAGAGCTTCTATTACTAATACAAACTACTGCAAATCAGTCG
>CAZZML010000366.1:0-3749 GCA_964654735.1 uncultured Roseivirgaceae bacterium
TGGCAGACACTTAAAATGCTCATAACAAATATTCATGAATTAATCAGGATAAAAATTTGAATTCAATCTTACCTTATTTCAAAATACTATTTCATAACTTAACAATCAATTGAGCTAAAACAGTTCACTTGACCAAAATTTATTTAAAACACCCCCAGTTCAGGATATTTACCTGTTTTACTTCTATAAAAGTCCATTATTTCTTCAACATCCTTATCGTAGTCTCCAGTTGGATAAAATATAGGCCCAAACCCAGCATGTTTCTTGGCATAATCTAAATAACCTAAAATAATCGGCACATTGGCTTGCTCTGCTACTCGGTAAAATCCTGATTTCCACTTCTTAACTCTTTTACGAGTTCCTTCAGGAGTTACCATCATAATTAGCTCCTCTCTAGTTTCTATTAAATCAACCATGGCATCTACCATGCTTCTTTTCTTTTTTAGATTTCCTTCATTAGGAGTTCTATCAATAGCAATCCCTCCAAGACCTCTCACTAACCAGCCCATCAGAGGATGATTTACTACTTCCTTTTTAATAGTAACTTTTAAAGGTATTCCAATGATTGAAAAGGCAAGTCGGGCATAGAAAAAATCCCAATAGCTGGTATGTGGAGCTGCAATGATTACAGCCTTTTTCAAGTCCTTAGGCATTTTACCGTAAACTGTCCAACCTGTAATGGCGAACACAAATTTTGCAAATAGTTTAAACATATTCTTAAAATAGAGATTCAATTAAATCATCAGAAGCGTGATTAGGCATAGTTACTTTTAGACTTGGAGACCGTTCCATTTCGCGCTTAATGGCAAACTCAGCTCCGCTGTTTCGAGCCCAACTTCTTCTACCTATGCCATTATTAACATCGTAAAATAGCATATTTTTAAGTTTTCTATTGGCATCGGCAGTTCCATCTAATACAAGACCAAAGCCTCCGTTTATTACTTCGCCCCAACCAACTCCACCTCCATTATGAATAGAAACCCAAGAAGCCCCTCTAAACGAATCGCCTATTACATTATGAATGGCCATATCAGCGGTAAACTGTGAGCCATCGTAAATATTGGCAGTCTCTCTAAAAGGAGAATCGGTACCCGAAACATCATGGTGGTCTCTACCCAACACCACTGGTGCTGACAAACGACCATCTTCTACTGCTCTGTTAAAAGCCAATGCAATTTTAGTTCGGCCTTCGGCATCGGCATAGAGTATTCTTGCTTGTGAGCCTACCACTAGTTTATTCTCTTGCGCACCTTTTATCCATTGGATATTATCCGCCATTTGCTGCTGAATTTCTACTGGAGATTCTTTCATCAATTCTTCCAACACATCACAAGCAAGCTGATCTGTTAAGGCTAAGTCTTTAGGGTCGCCACTCATACACACCCACCTGAAAGGGCCAAATCCATAGTCGAAACACATAGGCCCCATAATATCTTGAACGTAAGAAGGGTATTTAAAATCAATACCATTTTCGGCCATAATATCGGCTCCTGCACGAGAAGCTTCGAGCAGAAAAGCATTCCCATAATCGAAGAAATAAGTACCCTTAACAGTGTGTTTATTAATGGCATCTGCATGCTTCACCAAGGTAGCTTTCACTTCTTTTTTAAACTTCTCAGGATCATTGACCATCATTTCGTTCGATTCCCCATACGAATACCCAACAGGATAATAACCTCCAGCCCAAGGGTTGTGCAAGGAAGTTTGGTCAGAACCAAGCTCAACAAACACATTGGCTTCATCAAATTTTTCCCATACCTCTACAACATTGCCTTGGTACGCAATTGAAACTACTTCTTTGTCTGCCTTGGCTTTATTTACTCGTGCTACAAGCTCATCTAAATCATTGGTTACTTCATCAATCCAACCTTGGGAGTGACGAGTTGTTGTGGCCTTTGGGTTAACTTCTGCTATTACCGAAATACAACCTGCAATGTTCCCAGCTTTAGGCTGAGCTCCACTCATGCCTCCTAAACCTGCACTTACAAACACTTTCCCGGCAAGGCTTTCTCCATCCTTGGCAATCATTCTACCACCATTAAGCAAGGTTATGGTTGTGCCATGCACAATGCCTTGTGGCCCAATGTACATATAAGAACCAGCAGTCATTTGACCATATTGCGTAACACCCAAGGCGTTAAATTTCTCCCAATCATCTTGCTTGGAGTAATTAGGTATCATCATTCCATTGGTAACAATTACTCTTGGAGCATCCTTGTTAGATGGGAATAAGCCCATTGGATGACCAGAGTAGATATGCAGTGTTTGCAAATCCGTCATTGTAGCTAGATACTGCATAGTGAGCAGGTACTGTGCCCAGTTTTGAAAAACCGCTCCATTGCCACCATAGGTAATTAATTCGTGTGGGTGCTGAGCTACTGTATGATCCAAATTATTTTGAATCATTACCATAATGGCACCAGCATGCACCGATTGATGAGGATACTCATTTATATTTCGCGCATAAAATTTATAATCAGGACGAAAACGATGCATGTAGATACGACCATATTCTTTAAGCTCATTGGCAAATTCTGGCCCTAGCTCTGCGTGAAACTCCTCAGGAAAATACCTTAACGCATTCCGAATGGCTAACTTCTTCTCTTCTTTTGAGAGAATATCTTTACGCTTTGGAGCGTGATTAACAGTTGTATCGTACGATTTTGGAGTCGGTAATTGGGATGGGATTCCCTGCAAAATTTCTTCCTTAAAAGTCATATCTACAAGTTTAATTTCTCCGCAAAAATAGCGATGTTTTGTAATGTATAATGATATCCCGTTTCAAATATTTCTTTGGCTTTGGATAAGTCGAACCCACTAAACTTTATAAGTTCTTCTGGTTCTATAAAAAGATGAGCTAATTGCTTGCTCCTTTCTGTATTCTCATTAATAGCTAAAAGAGAACTTCGTTCCATTACATCTTTAAAGGAGTTAATCTGTTTTGTGCCAATAGGGTTACAACCAACAGAAATGATTGTTTCAACCTTTTTTTGAAGAGGCTCTACCGGTAAGTTATTTAAGATACCTCCATCAATATATTTTACGGTATCAATTTCAATAGGGTTAAATAATACAGGCAAACAACTTGAAGCCAAAATAGCTTTGTATAGCTCTCCTCTATCAAAATAAGTTATTTTACCTGCTTCTATATCAGTAGCAGATACAATTAATGGAATATCGAGTTCTTCAAAAGTTGGAGGTAAATTATTCCTAAGTATTTTCTCCAAGCTATCCATACTTAACAGACCTTTCCAACTAAAGGCCGGTTTAAAAATGGAAAGCATATTGGTTTTAATAATGATTTTCAGGATTTCATCAGGTGTAAATCCTGCCGAATAAAATCCACCAATAATTGCACCTGCACTGGTACCACTAATCACATTTGGCTTTATTCCATTTTCACCAAGGGCTTTAAGTACTCCTAAGTGAGATATGCCTCGTGCTCCTCCTCCACTTAATGCTATTCCTATCATAATAATTTTTTTACTGCCCGTCAGTTAGCGGAGCAGCAGGTAGTATAATAATTATGTCAACCACTCCTGTTCAAGAGAGTGCTTCCCCGAAAAAACGGGGAAGGCTGCACCATTGACAGATGCATTACGTCATTGCGAACCCCGTCCTTGGTTTCTGTTTTTACAGCCAGATGAATGGGGTGAAGCAATCTGTTTTAAAACTATAACAGATTGCTTCACCCGGCTAAGTTCTAACCTGAATAATTCATGAATAATCTATTACGCATTCCAATTGCC
>CAZZML010000367.1:0-3747 GCA_964654735.1 uncultured Roseivirgaceae bacterium
CCTTGTATTTTTTATTGCTTCCGCTTTAAGCGCTCAACAACTAGATATTGAAAAATTAAAAGGCATGAAACCTCGTGCTATCGGTCCGGCCGGAATGAGTGGTAGAATTACCGCTATTGATGTTGTTACTGATCAACCTGATATTATCTATATAGGTGCTGCTTCCGGTGGTGTCTGGAAATCTGAAAGCGGTGGTATTGACTGGAAACCTATTTTCGATAAACAAGCGGTTGGTTCCATTGGTGCACTTACTATCCAACAGAGTAATCCTGATGTTATTTGGGCGGGTACAGGTGAAGGAAATCCAAGAAATAGCTTAAATGGTGGGTATGGAATTTATAAAAGTTTAGATGCCGGTGCTACTTGGAAATTAATGGGTTTAGAGAAAACACGTAATATTCACAGGATTATTATCGATAAAGACAATCCGAATACCGTATATATTGCTGCAATTGGTTCGCCTTGGGGTGAACATCCTGAACGAGGGGTTTTTAAAACTACCGATGGCGGCAAAACATGGAAAAATATATTATTCGTCAATAATAAAACTGGTGCTGCCGATTTAGTTGTTGACCCATCAAACCCTAATAAATTGATTGCTGCTATGTGGGAGCATCGTCGTAAACCTTGGACCTTCAATTCCGGTGGAAAAGGTTCAGGACTTCATATTACCTATGATGGTGGTGAACATTGGAAAAAAATATCCGATAAAGATGGTTTGCCTAAGGGTAATTTAGGAAGAATCGGTATTGCCATCGCACCAAGTAATCCTAAAATTGTATATGCTTTAGTGGAAGCTAAAAAGAATGCACTCTACAAATCAGAAGATGGCGGCATCAAATGGAAAAAAATAAATGACAAAAAAGGCATAGGTAACCGTCCGTTTTACTATTCTGATATTTTTGTAGATACCAAAAACGAAAATAGAATTTACAGCGTTTTTACCTATGTGAATGTAAGCGATGATGGCGGAAAATCATTTAAACAACTCATGCCTGCTTATAATACCAATGTTGGCGTACATCCAGACCATCATGCATGGTGGATACATCCTGAAAATCCAAGTTTTATGATTGATGGTAATGATGGTGGATTAAATATCACTAAAGATAAAGGGAAGACTTGGCGTTTTGTGGAGAACCTTCCTGTAGGCCAGTTCTATCATATCAATTACGATATGGAATACCCGTATAATTTGTACGGAGGTATGCAAGATAACGGTTCATGGGTTGGTCCTGCATATGCCTTGAAGGCACAAGGTATCAGAAACTCTTATTGGCAAGAAATTATGTTTGGTGATGGTTTTGATGTGATTCCTGATCCGAAAAATTCACGTTATGGTTACGGCATGTCTCAGCAAGGTTATGTTGGTAGGTATGACCGTCAAACCGGAAATGCTAAAATGATTCGCCCTACGCATCCAGACCCAAAAATAAAACTTCGTTTTAACTGGAATGCTGCCATTGCGATGGATCCGTTTGATAGTGAAACCTTGTATTTTGGAAGTCAATTTGTACATAAAACTACGAATAAAGGACATGAATGGGACATCATCTCACCCGACTTAACAACTAATGATCCTGAAAAACAAAAACAACACGAAAGCGGTGGTATTACGATGGATGCAACGGGCGCTGAAAATCATTGTACTATTTTAACTATTAGCCCAACTAACTTAGAAAAAGGATTACTTTGGGTAAGTACTGATGATGGGCAAATTCAGCTATCCAGAAATGGCGGAGAAACATGGAGTAATATTACTCCTAAGATCAAAAGCTTCCCTAAAGGAAGTTGGATAGCACAGCTAAAAGTGTCTCCTTTTAATGCAGGTGAAGCTTATGCGGTAGTGAATAATTATAGAAATTTTGACTTTAAACCGTATTTATTTAGAACTAGAGATTATGGAAAAACCTGGGAAAGTTTATTAGATAAAAAACCTGAAACATTTGGTTATTCATTAGCCTTGGTACAAGACCCTGTTCAGAAAAAATTACTCTTTTTAGGTACTGAAACAGGTTTATATGTAAGTATTGATGAAGCTAAAACTTGGACGAAATGGACAAATGAATATCCAACCGTACCAACAATGGATCTAGCCATTCACCCTCGTGAACACGATTTAGATATTGCAACTTTCGGTAGGTCTATGTATGTCTTAGATGATATCAGACCTTTGCGTGCCTTGGCAACTGAAGGCGCTCAAGAATTAAACAAAACGTTGAAAGTTTTTAAAACTCCTAAAGCATATATCAATCAGCTTCAGCAAGCCAATGGAACTCGTTTTGGTGGAAACGCCCTATTTAACGGCGAAAACAGAAAGCGTGGTGCTATGATAAGTTATAGTATTAACAAACCTGCATCTGATAAAAAATCCGACAAGAAGAAAAAAGATTCCATTACACTAAAAATATATAATTCCAATAATAAATTAATAAGAACACTAAAGCGGAAAGTACCTAAAGAAAACGGATTGCATAGAACTTATTGGAGTTTAGGAGAAAAAGGTGTGCGTAGACCATCAAGAAAAATAGCTAAGAAGAATAGTTCAGAACCTAGAGGGATTACTGTTTTACCAGGAACTTATAAAATTGTAATACACTATAAAAAAGTAAAAGACTCCACAATGATTACGGTTGCTTATGACCCAAGAGTTGATATGCCTCAAAGTGTTTTACAGCAAAAATATGATTTGCAGAAACAACTAGAAACTAAGATGGGTCTAGTAGGAAAAGCTGTTGCACAATTAAATGAATCAAAAAAAATTGCAGAACAGTATAAAAAACATCTGAAGTCAAATGATAGTATCCAATATAAAAATGATATTAAAGAAAGTGTTGCCATCGTAAAATCAATTACTGTTTTAATAGATGGAATGATAGGTAAAGAAGATAAACGACAAGGAATTACCAGAAATCCTGAACCAACACCCATGACTTTTTTATTTACTGCAAGACGTTATGTAGGTTCTTTATTACAAGAACCCGGAAAAACAGAAAAACAGCTGGAAAAAACGGCTAGTGAAAAAGTCAATAAGGCAATGGATAAAATCAATGCTTTTTACAACTCAGATTGGCCAACCTATAGAAAGAAAATTGAAGGATTGAATTTGAGTTTGTTTAAAGATTATAAAGAGTTGAAGGAGTAAAATATTTGTCATTCAGAAGGAGGAACGACTGAAGAATCTCATAAAACACAGTTACTAGATTCTTCACTCCACTGCGTTACGTTCTGAATGACAAGTAAGTTGAATCCGTTTTAAATCTAACTAAATAGTTTCAATCAAAAGTCCCTTTCTAGGAACTCTCGAAACTCCTTCTAAATGACAGAATGGAGAATTTAGCGTAAGGGATTAATACTGTTTAGTACTAATTTTAATTTGAGTTAGAATTTAATTCCTTCCCTTGATAAGGGAAGGTGGTCACGCCAAAGCGTGATCGGAAGGGTTGAATGTTTTGTCATTCCTGCGAAGGCAGGAATCCAGAGTGGTTTTATTAATGTACTCCTGCCTCAGTAGGAATGACAACCTTCTCTAAATGAAGAGACTGCTTCAGTCATCCTTCCTTCGCAGTGACGTTTTATTATCAGACTTCACCAAACACTTTTTAGTATCCCACTTACCTTTTAAAGAGTCTAATGGAATCATTTTGTCTTGACAATCTAAAAAATTACCTAAACTATCTTTACTTAAAATTCTAAGTCTTCCATCATGTAGAGAATCTAATAATTGTTGGATTAATTCTTTTTTTG
>CAZZML010000368.1:0-3745 GCA_964654735.1 uncultured Roseivirgaceae bacterium
AAATAATATTAAGAAATAGCTAGAGTCACTCTCTTTTCAGGAGAACTCTGATGATAACATAGAAGTGTCTGTCCATAAAGTTGGCGACATGCGTTATACTCATTTCAGACACCGCTAAAGCTTTAGGCGACATGCGGTCGAAAGCCTTGATAGCCAACCCGATAGTATCGAGTTTATGAATCAGACACAGACCCCAATTCTAACATTGCTATTATTTATATACCATACTGCTATTACCGTCATTCTGAAGGGCTTTGCCCGAAGAATCTCATTAATGAACAATAAAAGTTAATTTAAAATTGTGATAAGATTCCTTTAAACTTGAACAGATTCTTCGCACGGAGTGCTCAGAATGACGTTTCTAAAGGATAGCTACCGGATCACATTGTTTGCCATGGGCTGTGTCTTCACTGCCCATACCATGGATTGAATAAAGGTTTGTGGAGACACAAACCTTGGCAGGAGAGCGGACTTTATGGACAGACAAATAACACAATTTAAACCCCTAACCAATGAAAAACATCAAAACAATATTATTTCTCCTTCTTAGTATATGTGCACACAGTCTTTTGGCACAAACTGTTTCGCCTAAAACCGATAATCTTGATCAGGAAATTCCCATTGATCCTACGGTAACGATTGGTACCTTGGATAATGGCTTGACTTACTACTTGAAAAAAAATACTAAAATTGAACATAAGGCCGAGTTACGATTGGTTATTAATGTCGGTTCTATCTTAGAAGACGAAGACCAACTGGGCCTTGCCCATTTTGTGGAGCATATGGCTTTTAATGGAACAAAAAGCTTTAAAAAAAATGATCTTATAGACTACCTTCAAAGCATTGGCGTAGAGTTTGGGGCTGATTTAAACGCACATACCGGCTTTGATGAAACGGTCTATAAGCTATCAGTACCCACCGATGATGCTAAAATTTTTGACACAAGCCTTCAGGTATTACGTGATTGGGCTGACGGTATTACGTTTGATAATGCTGAAATTGATGCCGAAAGAGGGATTGTTGCGGAGGAGCTAAGAGCCCGAAGCGGGGCAGGTATGCGGATGTATTATAAATCTATACCGATACTGACAAATAATTCACGGTACGCCAAAAGAACGCCCATAGGTACATTGGATATTATCAAAAATTCAACATACGATGCCCTAAAAAGGTTTTACAGGGATTGGTACAGACCTGATTTGATGGCTTTGGTGTTAGTAGGAGATTTTGATGTAGCAAAAACGGAACAGAAGATAAAAGAACTATTTAAGAGTTTAGAGCCAGTTAAAAACCCCAGAGAGCGAATTCGTTACAGCATCCCTGAAAATACAGCTCCTGTGGTGAGTATTGTTACCGATGCAGAAGCTTCAAATGTAAGAGCTTCTATTTATTATAAAAAGCAGAAAACAGAAACGCTAACATTGGGGGATTACAGGCAAAGCCTGCTACAAAAATTATACACAGGGATGTTGCGCCAAAGATTATCAGAGGTGGAGTTATTGCCAGATGCTCCTTTTCTGTTAGCCCGTGCAGGCATTGGTAGTTTTTTAGGAGACAAGGATAACTATTACTTAGCGACTGTACTTAAAGAAGACAAGATTAGTGAAGGTATAAAAGCATTATTGGAAGAAAGTGAGAGAGCTAAACGATACGGTTTTGCAAATTCAGAACTTGAACGTTACAAAGCACTTTTGCTAAACAATGCCGATATCTATAGAAAAGAAGATGGGAAAATGTCTTCAAGGTATTATTTAGAACAATACATAGATAATTTCACAGACAACAAACCTATTCCGGGCGATGAATTTAAGTATGAATTTTATAAGGATGTATTGCCTGACATTATGGTTGATGAAGTAAATAAAATTGGAGAGCAGTGGATTAAGAGTGAAAATATTGCCGTGGTATTAAATGCTCCTGATAAGGAATCATTAGTACTGCCAAGCAAAAACGAAGTGGTGGAGATGTTGAATAACGTTGCTGCACTAAAAATTGATAAGTATAATGATACTCTTAGCAAGAGTAAACTTATGGACTTTAAACCGGAACCGGGAGAAATTATTGAAACAACTTATAATGATAAAATTGATGTAACTACTTGGAAACTCGCCAATGGAGTTACCATAATGGTAAAGCCAACCCAATTGCAAAACGACTTAATTTCAATGAGCGGTTTTAGGCCAGGGGGGAGTTCTCTCGCTCCCGATTCCTTGTATGTATCAGCTCGAAATGCTGGAAATATTGTTGGTTCCAGCGGAATAAATAATATCTCTACAATAGATTTGAAGAAATTGAATATGGGCAAAACGGTTTCGGTTACCCCCCGTATTAATTTTTACGATGATCTTTTCTCAGGTAGTAGTTCATCTGCCCACCTTGAGCGGATGCTTCAAATGACGCACCTTTATTTTACGGCACCTAATAAAGATGAAAGTGTGTTCGAAGCTCAAAAAGCACGTATGATATCCATAACAAAAAATGCAGAAGCCAGCCCTGGTGCTGTATTTGAGAAAAAAATAAACGAAACTATGACCCAAAACCATCTCCGAGGTGTTTCACTACAAGAAAAACAACTAGAAGAAGGGTTGAAACTTGATGAGGTGTATGATTTTTATAAAGACCGCTTTTCTTCAGCCAATGGGTTTACGTTTATTTTTGCAGGAAATATCGAGGTTGATACAGTCAAAAATCTGGTTACCCGCTACCTCGGAAGTCTTCCTTCAAGCGTAGAAGAAGAAAGCTGGAGGGATATCGGGTTAAGACGTACTAAAGGAGTTATCAAGAAAACTATAATCAAAGGGATTGACGATAAGAGCAAAGTGGATATGCGTTTTACAGGCACGTTGGATTTTTCTCCTGATAAGAGGAAAAAATTGAGTTTACTGGCTAAGCTGTTGAAAATTAAATTAACAGAAGAAATGCGAGAAAAAATGTCAGGCGTTTATGGCGTTCAGGTTTCGGGTTTTGCCACCGACAGACCCTACAGTTGGTATCGAATGAATGTACGATTTACCTGTGCACCAGAAAATGTAGATAAATTGACTAAAAAAGTATTTGAAGAAATTGAAAAAATAAAAATAAATGGTGCTTCACAAGTTGATCTGGAAAAAATTAAGGAGGCAGAATTAACCAATGCAAAAGAAGGCTTGAAATACAATATCTATTGGATAAGTAAATTGCAAAATGCCTATGAGTATGGTTGGAATCCTGAGAAAATACTGGACTATGAAGCAGAAATAAACAAGCTCACATCAAAAGATTTTAAAGAAGCAGCCAATACCTATTTCGATACTAACAATTACGCTGAGTTTATTTTAATGCCTGAGCAAAAGGATTAAATTTTCTGAATGGGAAAAGGCATGTGGCGTTAGCAGCTGCTACTTGCAGTAATAAGGTCAAAGCTTGGTTTGGTTAAAGTATGCTGCCATTGACATGCGTCATTGCGAATCCCATCATCCAAATTTCTTACTCTTTAAGATTGATAATGGGATGAAGCAATCTGTTATAAAATGCCATAGTATATATAAAACAGATTGCCTCATCTCGTAAAAACGAGATTCGCAATGACGGTTCTGAGCCGTTACCTGCTTATGCTAATTTTGTTTTAAAATTCCATTCTCGACTTAACATCAGTATCTAAATTCTACTTACTGTACCTCAAAATTGGATACCTCATGTAGGCTTTTTCTTTATGTTCAGAATGGTTGTAAATGAATAATAATTGAGCGTATCCGTCCTTAGCAAA
>CAZZML010000369.1:0-3736 GCA_964654735.1 uncultured Roseivirgaceae bacterium
GGTTGGCAATTGGAATGCGTAATAGATTATTCATGAATTATTCAGGATAGGTCAATAGATAATCGAAAAACAAAGTGGAGGAAATATAATAATTGTTGAAGATTCTGCTTCTGTAGAATCAGACGAGATGATTAAAAGTTTACCTATGTTAAAAAACGAACGTTTAGTATCATTAGATGCCTTTAGAGGTCTAACTATTTTATTAATGATTGTGGTAAACACGCCTGGCAGCTGGGCTTATGTATATCCTCCACTGCGGCACTCTGAGTGGCATGGAGCCACACCCACGGATTTAGTGTTCCCATTCTTTCTGTTTATTGTGGGGGTGGCTATGTGGTTTTCGTTTAAAAGCTATAATCATAAAATATCGCAAGCTGCATTTTATAAAATTATAAAGCGAACCACTCTCATCTTTTTAATTGGCTTGCTGCTAAATGCCTTCCCAAAATTTAGTTTCGAACACCTCCGTATTATGGGTGTACTACAACGAATAGCACTGGCGTATGGCTTTGCTTCCGTTGCCGTATTAGTATTACCAAAGATCGGAAGATGGCTTTTTTTAGCGGTTATATTAATGGGATATTGGGTGTTAATGTATACTATGGGAGGTAGCGATTCTTACAGTTTAGAGCATAATTTTGCTCGAGGAATCGACATCTCTATTTTTGGTGATAGCCATGTGTATAAAGGGTTTGGCATTGCCTTTGACCCAGAAGGGCTTTTAAGCACTTTGCCTGCAGCTATAAATGTGGTACTTGGTTATTTGGTAGGCGAAATTATTGCGACTGCTAAAGATTTTAAAAAAATCATAGGTAAACTTATTCCGTTAGGTATTGCAGGAATATTAATAGGTCTTTTATGGGATTTAGTTTTCCCTATTAATAAACCAATATGGACGAGTTCGTATGTGGTTTACACCGCTGGCATTGCCCTTCTTGTTCTCTCCTTATTCATCTGGATTATTGATATAAAAGGATTTAAAAAATGGACTACACCATTACTTATTTATGGAACTAATCCTTTATTAATTTTTGTACTCTCTATTGTATGGGTTAAGATAATTATCTATCTGGTTCATTTTGGTCAAGGAGATGACCGAATAAGTGGCTATAGCTGGCTTTACCAAGTCGTGTTTGTACCTATTGGAGGCAATATGTTTGGATCCTTACTTTTTGCATTATTTCATGGAGTGCTCTTTTGGGCTGTTGGATTAGTACTGTATAAAAAGAAAATATTCTTAAAACTGTAAAAACTGTTTCTAATTCTTGGCTTGTTTTTTTTAGTGCTATTAACCCTATTGCCTATTCATAATACTTCTTCCAAGAGTAATTTCATCGGTAAATTCCAGTTCGCCACCTACTGGTACTCCCCGTGCAATTGCCGTAACCTTTACCCCCAAGGTCTTTAGTTTTTTTGTAATATAAAAAGCCGTAGTATCTCCTTCCATGGTGGCAGGCAAAGCCAAAATAATTTCTTTCACATTTCCACTAGAACTCGCTACTCTGCTAACCAAAGGCTCAATATTTAAATCAGCTGGCCCTATTCCATCAATAGGCATAATAACTCCACCAAGCACATGATATAACCCAAAATATTGGCTAGTATTCTCAATAGCCATCACATCTCTAGTGTCTTCAACTACACAAATAACCGTTTTGTCTCGTTTATAGCTAGTACATATAGCACAGGTATTGCTATCTGAAATATTAAAACAAGACTTGCAGTAGCGTATGTTTTCTCTCAAATCTACAAGAGCCGAACTTAACCCGCTTACATCTTCTTTACCCTGCTTTAATAAGTGAAGGGCCAATCGTAGAGCAGTTTTTTTGCCTATTCCTGGAAGTTTGGCAATTTCTTCTACTGCATTCTCAATTAACTTAGAAGGGTATTCCATTTATTATTGAATTCTCGCATCAATTCCTGCTTCACAAATGGCATGTGCCATTGGTTTTAGCTCGTCTCTTTCCCCCATCTTTACAGCACATTTCCCCTTATAATGGATTAAGAAGGTGCACTGTTCGGCTTGTTCATTGGTATGCTTACAAACCTTAATCAAAGTATTAATTACATGGTCAAATGAATTTACATCATCATTAAAAACAACCAATGAATTAGGTTCATTTATTAATTCTTCTAAATCTAGTTCAGGTAATTCTAGTTCTTGCATGCTATATTTTAAATATAATTTTACAAAGATAGAGATTATTGCTCTATACTTGCCAACATAATAAGACCTTAACCATTAGATACGATGCACTCAGGATTAGTAATAGGAATTATAGGCGGCTACTTTGGATTACTCATTTTAATCTCCTGGCTCACATCTGGTAAAGCAGATTCAAAAGCATTTTTTACTGGCAACCGCCAATCTCCATGGTATTTAGTAGCCTTTGGTATGATTGGGGCTTCACTCTCAGGTGTTACATTTATATCCTTACCTGGTTCGGTAGGCATTACAGGTTTTACCTATATGCAAATGGTGTTGGGCTACCTTTTAGGCTATTATATAATTGCTACAATTCTACTCCCCTTATATTATAAACTTAACCTTATTTCCATCTACCAGTACTTAGAGCAACGTCTGGGGTTTTGGAGTTATAAAACAGGTGCATTCTTTTTCCTTATATCACGTATTTTTGGAGCATCGGCTCGCTTATTTTTAGTAGCCGGTGTTCTTCAAATAGCTTTTTTCGATAGCTTCAATATCCCTTTTGAAATTTCTGTTTTAGTAACCATCGTACTTATCTGGGTATATACATTTAGAGGGGGCATTAAAACCATTGTTTGGACGGATACCCTGCAAACATTTTTTATGCTTTCTGCCGTTGTTGTAACCATTTATTTAATAGCTAAAGAGCTTGATTTTGGTACAATAGGGGTTGTTCAATCTATTAACGAAAGTGATTTTTCAAAAATGTTTGATTGGGAGTGGCAGTCTAAAACTAATTTTTTTAAACAATTTTTTGCTGGTGCCTTTATTGCTATTGTAATGACAGGGCTCGACCAAGATATGATGCAAAAAAACCTTACGGTTAAGTCATTAAAAGATTCTCAAAAAAATATGGCTTGGTTTAGCATTAGCTTGGTTTTTGTAAACTTTTTATTTTTAGGGTTAGGTGCTCTCCTATTTATATATGCTAAACAAAAAGGGCTTGAATTGCCTGTAAGAGGAGATGATTTGTATCCACTTTTAGCATTAAATTACTTTGGAACCTTTGCAGGTATAACTTTTTTATTAGGAATTACAGCAGCGGCCTACTCCAGTGCCGATTCTGCCCTTACTTCACTTACCACTTCTTTTAGTGTCGATTTTCTAGGAATGAATATAGAAAAAGAGAATAAAAAACAACGAATGCTTATCCATTTCGGTTTTTCACTTTTGTTATTTATTGTAATAATAGCTTTTAAAGCACTTAACAACCAAAGTGTAATAACTGCTGTATTTACTGTAGCAGGTTATACCTATGGCCCGTTGCTAGGTATGTTCTCCTTTGGGTTGTTTACCACAAGAACAACTAAAGATAAATTTGTGCCCTATATTGCCATTATTGCTCCAGTACTATCTTATCTATTAAGTACATATTCCGAAATTTTGTTAAATGGTTACAAATTTGGATTTGAACTGCTGATAGTGAATGGGTTATTTACGTTTGTGGGTTTATGGCTATTTTCGGCTAAGTCCTAACTAGGACAGCATTTTTGTATTATCTAATATGGACATGTTGCTATTTGCTTA
>CAZZML010000370.1:0-3728 GCA_964654735.1 uncultured Roseivirgaceae bacterium
TGGTGTACCAAGAGCAAATTATGCAAACTGCTCAAATTTTGGGTGGTTATTCGCTTGGTCAAGCGGATTTGCTACGTAGAGCCATGGGTAAGAAAAAACTCGATGAAATGGCCAAGCAGCGTGAGGTTTTTGTAGCTGGGGCCAAAGAACTTCATAATATTGAAAAGAAAAAAGCGGAAGACGTTTTTGCTGTAATGGAGAAATTCGCGGCTTATGGATTTAACCGCTCCCATTCTGCAGCTTACTCTGTTGTGGCCTATCAAACCGCTTATCTTAAGGCTCATTACCCGGCAGAGTATATGGCTTCGGTACTTACCCACAACCAAAATAATATTGATAAAATCACTTTCTTTTTAGATGAGTGTAAGAAGCAAACTATTCCCGTTCTTGGCCCTCATATTAACGAAAGCAATATGGATTTTTCGGTGAATAAAGAAGGTGAAATTCGTTTTGGGCTAGGTGCCATTAAAGGTACCGGTGATGCTGCTGTGGATGCTATTATTTCAGAACGTGATGAGAAAGGGTCGTTCGAATCAATTTTTGATTTTGCTGAAAGAGTAAACCTACGTGCCGTAAATAAAAAAACATTTGAAAGCTTAGCTATGGGTGGTGCTTTCGATTGTTTTGAAGGAACCAGTAGAAGGCAATATTTAATTCAGGAAGGGGACCAACCCAGCGGTATCGAGTTGGCTGTTAGGTACGGTAATAGTTTTCAACAAGACAAAAATGCTTCTCAACACTCCATGTTCGGAGGCGATAGTGGTGTTGAAATTCCGAAGCCCAAATTTCCGGTTTGCGAACCTTACAGCGACATCGAAAAATTGAAAATTGAAAAGGAAGTAGTTGGGTTTTATATCTCTGGCCACCCTTTAGATGAGTACAAAATTGATATAGAAAACTTTTGTACTTGCACAGTAGAAAAATATAGAAACTATCCGAACCAAATTATTCGCTTGGCTGGTATAGTAACCAAATTTATAGAGCGCACCTCCAAGCGTGGCGCTCCATTTGGGATGTTTAGTATTGAAGACTATAATGGAACAATAGATATGGCCATGTTTGGCGAAGATTATATGAAAAACCGCCATATGCTACAAGTAGGAGGCTTTGTGTATATGATAGGCAAAGTAGAAGAAAGATATAATAGCCCAGGTGAGTTAGAGTTTAGACCAAGGGTAATCCAGCTATTATCAAGTATTAGAGAAGACCTTAGTAAGGAAGTACAAATTAGTTTGGAGGTTTCTACCGTTACCAACGAGCTAGTAGATAAGATTGAAATGCTTGCCATCGAAAACTCTGGTAAATGCAAATTTATTGTAACCCTTTATAGCGAAGAAGAAAGCTTAAAAGTTGAATTACTTTCTAAAAAATATATGGTTACACCAAGTAACGAGCTCATTCAAGGGCTTACTTTATTGGATTCAGTAAAATATAAAATTATATCTGATAAAGTAGAAGTTCCTAAAGAAACTAGGCCTGATTTTAAGAAGTTTGCTAAGAATTAATATTGTCTTACGCCATTCCTGCCATTTCTATGGCGATGGTACCAAAAAAAAAGGCATTCCTTAGATCGAACTCAGGTGACAACATTCCTTATCCCGAACTCTGGTTACTAATTTAAGACACTATCGGTTTAATTAAATTGTTAATTAACGCTTTCACCTGATTAATATGCTTTTCGGCAACATTGGTTTGCCCAATGACTAACCTGAGGGTAAACCAACCATTAAGTTTAGTATGTGTTAAATATGCTTTGCCAGAGTTATTAATTTGCTCTAAAAGTTGTTCACTTATTAAATTTATTTCGTCTTTTGGTTTATTTGTATTTGAGTACCGAAAACAAATGGTATTTAAGTTTACCGGAGCCATTAACTGAAATTGTGCAGATTCTTCTACCCAAGATTTAAAACGCTGACTTAGCTGTAAGTGCAACCTAATCTTTTCTTGAAGCTTTTCCACTCCAAAACTACGGATAACAAACCAAAGTTTAAGGGCTCTAAATCTTCTTCCTAACGGAACACCCCAATCACGGTAGTTGGTAACTTCACTATCTTCTTTCGTTTTTAAATACTCCGGAGATTCGGAAAAGGTGTTAATAAGCGCACCTTTATCTTTTACAAAATATACCGATGCATCAAAATTGGTAAACATCCACTTGTGTGGGTTCAATACCAACGAGTCGGCTTGCTCCATGCCGTTTACCATCCATCGCATTTCTGGTAATATAAGAGCCGTTCCTGCCAGAGCAGCATCAACATGAAGCCATAAATTATACTTTTGGGTAAGCTTTGTGATTTCTTCCAGTGGGTCTATTGCGGTTGTACCTGTGGTGCCAATGGCAGCTACTACCAGCAAAGGTGTTAAGCCAGCCTCCATATCTTTTAGGATGGCAGCTTCTAAGCCCTCTACTTTTAAAGCAAAACTATCATCTACAGGTATTTTAACTAAATTGTTCTTGCCTAAACCTGCAATGGCCATGGCCTTATCAATAGAAGAGTGGGCTTGTTCTGAACAATACACCCTTAGCTTATTATGTGTAATTCCTTCTTGATTCGTGGTAAACCCACTTACTCTTTCACGAGCGGTTAAGATGGCATTAAGTGTAGCATCTGAAGCACCATTTTGAATGCTGCCTGTCCAACTTTTGGGTAAGGCCATCATGGTTTTAAACCACTCCATAATCTGCTCTTCTAACTCCGCAGCCGAAGGTGAAGTGTTCCAAATCATAGCTTGTACCCCAAGGGTAGCCGTAAGCATTTCGGCCAATACCGAGGGTTTGCTACTATTACCTGGGAAATAGGCATGAAATGAAGGGTGCTGCCAATGGGTTATCCCCGGCAAAATAATTTCTTTAAAATCTTTAAAAATAACATCCATATCTTCCCCTTGTTGGGGAGGGAAATTTGGAAGTTTTGACCTGACCTCGCCAGGTTTAACCTGCGATTTAACCGGAAACTGTTCTACATTTTCCATATAATCGGCCATCCAATCTACTATTTTATGAGCTGATTTTCGAAAATGTTCAGTGGTCATTTTTAATTAGTTTTTTAACCGATGGAGGTGTGGCTAAATCAAAGACTAAATTAGGGTCTGTAATTTCTTTTTCATATAAATGTTTTATCGGAACAACCCCAGCCCAAAGTTCCAAATTATAGTCTTCATCATCATCTACAGGGTCTCCGTTTCTCACCTTGGCCGAAGCTTCAGTAATATCCAGTGCTAACACTTTGGTAATCTTTAGCTCATTTGCACTTGTTTCACGCACTTCTTTTGAGCGCCCTTTGGCCATCTGTTCTAACAGCATTTCGAAGGCATGGTGTTTTTCGGCTTCCTCTGTAACAATTCTTGGTGTACCAAAAACCACGGCTGATCTATAGTTTACTGAATGATGAAAAGCAGACCTTGCCAGTACAAGTCCATCTAAATGAGTTACAGTAATGCTCATTTTTTCAAGAGAAGCTATTGATTTTAGCATCCGATTACCTGTAGCTCCGTGTAAGTAAATAGTTTCCCCCGATCGAGCATAAGCCATAGGAATGGTGATGGGAGTATCTTCAAACACATAAGGCACATGGCATATAAAGTGGGTGTCTAAAATTTTAAATACGGTCGTTTTATCATAATCAGCTCTATTTTTACCTCGTTTTACTTTCGACAGTTTCGTTGGTTCATATTTTGGCATAGTGCAATTTAATTATTCGGTTTAAAATTAGTAACCTGAGTTCGGG
>CAZZML010000371.1:0-3721 GCA_964654735.1 uncultured Roseivirgaceae bacterium
TCCCAGAATGAGATCTCATTGCTATTATTTGAAACATGACTCATCAAGGATGACAACCAAGCTACACTGCGAACTGCTGTCATAGGGAATGCAGTTCCATGATTACCATCAATCACTTCTTTTAATACGGCTAAACCGTCATCTCTTCTATCTTTTAGTAATTTAATAAATTCCTCGATAGGTTCAACCATATCTTCTTCTAATGAGCCATGTGAAATAAAAACATTGGACTTCAGACTCGAGCTTCTATTTGAGGCCTCGTAAGGTCCGAATTTCGAATTTAGCTCAGATAAATAAGGAACAAGAGTTTTGATCGTTGGACTACCAATAATGTAATTATTAAAAGTATCGGGTTGTGTCAAAAGTATATAAATACCAAATTCACCACTCAGTGAATACCCAAAATACGTACGACTGTTTGGATCGGTTCGATAGGTATTGTCGATATATTTAATCACATCATCACGAATAAAGTCCAAATGTGTTTTGGCTTGGCCCAATTGGTATTTTGCTTGAATTTCAGGTTTATTTGATTCACGAATACTATAATCTCGAAACCGACTAACATGCGCTCCTACTTCTTTTTTCAGGTCTTCATTTATGTCTAATTGCCAGGAAATTCCAACTAGAATAACGTCTTCTAGCATGTATTCTGTCGAGCCAGATAGCATTTCGAGATGCCACATAGCATCTGTGTAATAAAGAACAGGATAGGTTTTATTATTGTCCTCAGAATAATCTTCAGGCAATTCTATATAAAGTTCATAGTTTCTTTCTGTCTTAGTATCTTTTATTGGGACTACCTGAATTTGGGGTAATACCAAGGAAGTTCCTTCTCCATTTGACGTGAATTCTTTTGCACTATTTTCTTGCGCAAAGACGGCTTGTAACGAAATAATAAATATCAATATTAATAACTTTGTTGTATTCATGTTTCTTCTTTTAATAGTCTATTCTTTTTTAGGTGTTTGTGTATGCGAGTTATTTCCTTGCTACTTGTTAAAGTTAGCTGGTTTTAATTTATGAATAACCTCTGTGCTTACCCAATAAATATTTCCTAGCCCGTTCTTCCCAGCTCTTTCATCTCTTCCAAAAAATAAATACTTGCCATCTGGAGTGATTCTTGGAGCCTTTTCATTAAGGGTAGTGTTTATAGAATTTCCAAGATTTATGGGTTTTGTCCACGTTCCATCTTTCTCTTTGAAATAGACATACATATCATTATCCTTTCTTCCATCTTCTTCGTTGTTCCGTTCAGTTACTATCAGGTAATCTTGAAATGGGGAAATGAAAGCATGATGACCAAATTCAATGGCAGCTTCCCGTACTTCGGGAAACTCACCATTTTTATTGGGTGCATGATACGTTTTGAATTTTGACAAATTGAAATAATAAAGGTCACCGTTTTTGGCCTGATTAGGAAAAAACACAAGATCGTCGTTCACAGGTGAGTCAAGCAGCATTGCATCACTCCAGGAATCTTCTAAACGATTAACATACCAAATTTTTTCATCTGCAAAAGCAGAATCCATAGCGGTGAAATAAATCCTTTCACTATCAGGGCTAACGAATGGATGAAATTCTTCCTTTTTTTTCCCATTAGTAAAATCCACTCTTTTTATGGGAGTCCATTGATTATCTTCAAGTTTTGAGAAATAGATAGATGTTATCTCGGCTTCGTTTTTAGCTGCAAAATACATTTCAGTCAATTCAGGAGAAAACGAAACCGTGCCTTCAAACCTTCCATCAATTGAAACGATATCAGGAGCAAATAATTCAGGAATTAAGCCTGGTGGTTTTTGACCAAAATAAAGGACTTCTATAGATAGTGAGTCACTGTCATTTGTTTCCTGTTTTTTTGTATCGCAAGCATTTAAAAATAAAGTCACTACAAGAGTCAAAATAAAATTCGCTTTTTTCATTGTTTATTTTTTGATGATTATTCTTTGGGTCTGAGGTTCTCAATAATCTTCGCATCTACCCAGTAGATATCTACATTTTCATACTTGTCTGATCCGATATTTCTATTGAAGAAAAGGTATTTGCCATCCGGTGTCACGCTGGCAGACGCTTCCCAAGCTTCCGTGTTTATCTTATCACCCAAGTTAATAGCGTCGTCCCACGAACCATCTTTCGTTCGAAAACTAATATAGATATCAGAATCGCCATATCCGCCTTCTCTTTTACCATCAAATATAAGGTAGGACTCATCTGGCGCGATGAAAGGATGAAAGCTTTTTCCGCTATTAATATTTTTATTCAGTAGTTTTGGTTCTTCATGTTTACCATCTACCAATCGCGAATATCGAATATCACCCGTAAAATCTCGTTTGAATTCATCGAAAAAATATGTCCCTTTAGCAGATGCTGTCAGCCGCATAATAGAGAGACTGTCAAATGGCATTCCTAGGTCTTTTACATCAGACCAACCTGTTTGGGTTCGCTCTTTAAAACGCCTACCTAGATGCATGGTTTTACCATCTGGTGCAATATAAGGCTGCCCTACTCTATCGGACACCACAGTTTCTTGCCACTGATTGTCTGTATATTTAAAAACCACAAATTCTTGTTTGCTGTTTTCTTGATCGATCTTAACTTCTCTAATAAAATAAAACTCTTTCATGTCTGGGGTAAATACGCCACTGGATTCCCAGCCAGGAGTTGTGACAAGACTTGGAGCAAAGGCCTCAGGAACCACTCCTGGTGGCTCTTGGCCAAGAATATCATTCAGTACAATAGTTTCTGAATCGACTTCTTTTGAGGTCTCTTTTTTGTTATTGCAAGCATTTAAAAACAATGTAAATACAAGTATTAAAATAACATACGCTTTTTTCATAGTTTTTAGTTTTTATTACTGTTTAGTAACGTTTTCATAATTACTAGTTCTATTTTCTATTAGATAAAAATATATCATAATCCATGTTTAACACCTTAAATAGGATAAAAACAACAATTAAATGATAAAACCATTTCGTCATTGATATAACCCTTTTGTAAATGAATTATGAGAATTTGTACTTATAGATATTATCTTTACCCTGTTATAATGTAAAACCTATGATGAAAAAATCTCTGAGGAATATTTTACTTATTAATATCGGTGCCTTTATACTAGTAGCCATGCTAGAAATATTGGGTGGGTGGCTATCCAAAGATAAATATGATAGCGATTATGCGTTTTATTTATGGCAATTAGGATTTGCAGTAAGTATTATGGCGGTTATTTGGATCAACCATTTTATGCTTATTCCTATTTTTTATGATAAGAAAAAGTACTTTTTATACGGTATATTACTTATTGGAGCCATATTCTTAACGTCATACTTAAAAGGGTATTCACCAACAAGCTGGGTTGGTGTCTATAAGATGTTTTTTTTTCTTATTTATACTACTGGAGCCGGAATGGCTGCTTTCTTTCTGAGAAGAAGTATTTTATTTCGAAGAAAAAATGACGAGAAGGAAAAATTACAAAAAGAAATGGAGCTTAACTATTTAAAGGAACAGGTGAATCCTCATTTTTTATTTAACTCCTTAAATAGTATTTATTCACTTGCCAGACTACAATCACCAGAAACTCCAGATCTTGTCATGCAGCTTTCAGAATTAATGAGATATCAATTAGAGAGTTCTAAAAAAGATACCGTTTTATTAAAAGAAGAGCTTGAATTTATAGAAAATTATTTGTTACTTGAAGAAAAAAGACTGAGTAAACGTTGTACTA
>CAZZML010000372.1:0-3720 GCA_964654735.1 uncultured Roseivirgaceae bacterium
CTAAAGCCGATTCGGTCGTGCAACTTTCTATCGTGGCATCTGTTCCTGCATTAGGCCCTGCAACCACTATAATATCATTTTTATTTAATGTACAACCGTTGGCATCTAAAATTTGAGCTTCGTAAGTACCAGCAGCTATGCTTGTAAACGTAGTTACATCTCCGTCATTTGCAATATTGGCAGACCCAAAATCAGTGGGCCCGTTTACATAACTTACAGTATAAGGAGCAATCCCTCCGTTGGCAGCAACAGTTATACTACCAGACCCTAAATTATCACAATCGGGTAATGTTGAAGTTCCGGGATCGAAATCTAATATAAATGGTTCTGTAACTATGATTGGAGAAATACTTAAATTGTTACCTGGAAATGCGTCTGCGGATGTAATTCGCACTCGGTACTCTGTTGTAGTACCATCAGCAGCGATTAGACCTGGACCCCAGGTTACATTATTCGTTTTATTAAATACTACAGTATGAGGAGGGGGTGAATTCAGGTTTACACTTCCAACAGGTATTGAACCAAATCCAGAAATAAAATAAGTTAGTTCTACTGTAAAATTTGCAGTTCCTCCTGTTATTTCAACAGTTATTTCGCCATCATCTCCACCATTACAACTCACATGTTGAGTTACTACTGCAGTAGCTGCTATTTGTGCATTTGCATCGGTAAAGCCAAAAACAAATGAAAAGATCAAAAGACCTGTAAGCTTAACTAGACTCTTCATTTATCTTAGTTTTTAAATTGAATTAAATCACTAACAAAACTTCTACATAGCAATTTATCTATTTCGACAAATGATATTTCAACACGATAATATCGATCGATGGGGAGGTTTTGAAAACGAAAATTTGTAGAATTTCCTTTTTTCGTTTCCACCAGCATTTTGTTTCCATTTTTATACTCAAACAATTTATAGGTGTACTGCTCGCTCCTGTTTAGCTTAACTTCAATCGAACCAGCTTGATTTCTCCCAGTTTTAGAATCAAAGTCAACTTTAATATCGCACTGAGAATAACCAATTGATGAGCTAAAGACCAAAACACCTATTACTAAAATTATATACTGCAATTTCATTCGAATAATCAATATTTATGTACTTAAATGCGCAAAATCTACTCAAAAGTAACCCAAAGGTAGGCCATTTTGGCATTCCATGGGTTAAGTATAATCACCTAGACCCATGATTGTTTTACTTAGATTACTTTATCACGCCTAAAGAACGTGAAAATAATTGTATTAATCAATGAATACAAAGTATAAAAACATATCCATTACATCGCATTTTGTACTAAATTTGCCATCCGGAAAAAAACTGAACCAAATCCTGTTTTTTAAGATAAAAAAGCCTTATATATTAAGGAGCACATAAAATGATTTTAAACATTCTAATTTATACTTATGGCATTCGACATTGATATGATAAAAGCTGTTTATGCAAAATACCCTGAACGCATTGCAGCAGTACGAAAAATAGTTAGCCACCCACTTACCTTAGCAGAGAAGATCTTATACGCTCACTTATCTGAAGGAAATGCTAAAGTTGCTAACGAAAGAGGTGTTTCTTATGTTGATTTTGCCCCGGATCGAATTGCTTGTCAAGATGCCACAGCTCAAATGGCCTTATTGCAGTTTATGCAAGCCGGCAAGACCAAAGTAGCCGTGCCAACCACCGTGCATTGCGATCATTTAATTTTAGCCAAAGAAGGAGCGGCCAACGATTTATCGTCTGCTAAATCATCTTCTGGAGAAGTATTTGACTTTCTTGAAACGGTATCGAATAAGTATGGTATAGGTTTTTGGAAGCCGGGAGCCGGA
Source organism: uncultured Roseivirgaceae bacterium (assembly GCA_964654735.1). Lineage (GTDB taxonomy): Bacteria > Bacteroidota > Bacteroidia > Cytophagales > Cyclobacteriaceae > JAKISE01. The sequence goes on from CAZZML010000372.1 coordinate 1,819, forward strand.
ATTATTCACCAGGTAGTATTGGAAAATTATGCGTTCCCTGGAGGTATGATGATTGGTACTGATTCGCACACTGTAAATGCAGGTGGTTTAGGAATGGTTGCCATTGGTGTAGGTGGTGCCGATGCCGTTGATGTAATGGCCGATATGCCCTGGGAGCTTAAAATGCCAAAGCTAATAGGGGTTAAACTAACAGGTAAACTAAATGGGTGGACTGCCCCCAAGGATGTAATTCTTAAAGTGGCTGGTATCCTGACGGTAAAAGGTGGGACAGGAGCTATTGTGGAATACTTTGGCGAAGGTGCTGAAGCAATGAGTTGCACAGGCAAAGGTACTATATGTAATATGGGTGCTGAAATTGGTGCTACAACTTCCACCTTTGGCTATGATGATAGTATGCGTAGGTACTTAGCTTCTACCGGCAGGCAGGATGTGGTTGATTTAGCTGATGAAGTAAAAGAGCATTTAACTGGCGACCCTGAAGTATATGCCGACCCCGAACAATATTTTGATCAGGTAATCGAAATTAATTTATCAGAACTCACGCCTCATTTAAACGGGCCATTTACACCTGACTTAGCTACTCCAGTGGCTGAAATGAAAGAAAAAGCAGCAGCTAATGACTGGCCAACTGATATAGAGTGGGCATTAATTGGCTCTTGTACCAACTCATCTTATGAAGATTTAACCCGGGCAGCTTCTATTGTAGAAGATGCTGTTAGTAAAGGAATCTCACCAAAAGCAACTTTGGGGATCAACCCTGGGTCGGAGCAAGTTCGTTTTACAGCGGAAAGGGATGGATTACTAGATACATTTAACAAGTTTGAATCCACCAAAATATTTACAAATGCTTGTGGCCCTTGTATTGGGCAGTGGGCAAGGCCGGGTGCTGAAGAACAAAAGAAAAATTCAATAGTGCACTCGTTTAACAGGAATTTTGCCAAGCGTGCTGATGGCAACCCAAATACACATGCATTTGTAGCTTCCCCTGAAATGGTGGCTGCCATTGCCATTTCAGGTAAATTGGATTTTAATCCAGTAACTGATGAGTTGGTGAACGATAAAGGCGAGTCTGTTAAGTTAGCAGAACCCACCGGAATGGAACTACCCAGTGAGGGGTTTGCTGTTGATGACAATGGCTATAAAGAACCTGCTGTGGATGGGTCTGGAATTAATATTTCGGTAGCTCCCGATTCTAAGAGGTTACAATTATTAGAGCCTTTTGCGCCTTATCCGGGAGGTGAGTTAACAGATATGAAGCTTTTAATAAAAGCTAAAGGAAAATGTACTACTGACCACATTTCGATGGCTGGTCCCTGGTTACGTTACAGAGGTCATTTAGATAATATTTCGGACAATATGTTGATTGGTGCTGTTAACTATTTTAATGAGCAAACCAATTTGGTAAAAAACCAATTAACAGATGAATATGGTGCTGTACCAGCAACTCAAAGGGCGTATAAAGCAGCAGGTATTGGTTCTATTGTTGTTGGAGACGAAAATTACGGTGAAGGGTCTTCCAGAGAGCACGCAGCTATGGAGCCACGTCATTTAGGGGTACGAATTGTGTTGGTAAAATCGTTTGCCAGAATTCACGAAACTAATTTAAAGAAACAAGGAATGCTAGGATTAAACTTCGATAATAAGGAAGATTATGATAAGTTTCAGGAAGATGATACCATTGAGACCATCAACCTCAATAACTTTGCTCCCGGTAAGCAAATCTTGCTAAAATTATCACACAAAGATGGCACAAATGACGTAGTGGTGTGTAACCATACATACAACCAAAGTCAGATTGAGTGGTTTAAAGCAGGGTCGGCATTGAATTTAATAAAACAACAAAAATAAAAAAATAGTTATTAGTTATCGGTTAATAAGTTAATTCTAAAACCGATAACTAAT
>CAZZML010000373.1:0-3720 GCA_964654735.1 uncultured Roseivirgaceae bacterium
ACTGGCAGACACTTAAAATGCTCATAACAAATATTCATGAATTAATCAGGTTAGACAATATTTAGAAACAAGAAGCTCAATAGTAAATATGATATACATAATACTGTTACTTATTTTCCTAATCGATTGGTATGTATTCCAAGCGGTAAAAGTGCTTATCAAAAATTGGAAACTAAAGAAGCCAATATGGATAACTTATTGGTTCTTTACAGTATTAATATTACTGATATTAGCGCAATGGAAATTCTTTGGGCTTCATTTTGTGCCCCAAGCTGTGCAGCGTTATGTGGGCTTGGCTATAATGATAGACTACCTCTCCAAAATATTTGCTGTTCTCTTTTTATTACTTGATGATGGCTTGAGGTTCTTCAAATGGATTAAGAAAAAGCAAATAAACAAGGAGTCACCTAGTGTTGGTAAACCCATTCCTCGCTCAGAGTTTTTGGCTAAAGCTTCTATGGCAGCCATTGTATTGCCAGTTGCTACTTTAGGGTTTGGAATTTTATCAGGTGCTTATGATTACAGAGTGCGTAGAAAAAGAGTAGTAATACCTAATTTACCTACCGCTTTTGAGGGCATTAAAATCGGACAACTTTCAGATATTCATTCGGGCAGTTTTTATAATAAAACGGCTGTGCAAGGTGGTATCGACTTAATGATGAGAGAAAAGCCCGATATTTTTATGTTTACCGGTGACCTTGTAAATAATGAAACTTCTGAGGTGGGTGAGTATAAGGATATGTTTGCTAAATTGTCTGCTCCATTGGGTGCATATTCCACATTAGGCAATCACGATTATGGTGATTATAAACAGTGGAATTCAGCTACAGCCAAGGAACAAAACCTTAATGACTTGGCAAAAGTTCATAAAGATATGGGCTGGGATTTGCTACGTAATGAAAACAGAATTATTACTGTGGATGGAGCTCAAATTGCCATTTTAGGAGTTGAAAACTGGGGCAAAGGGCGTTTTGCTAAGTATGGCGATTTGGACAAGGCCTATGCTGGCTCTGAAGAAGTGGCCACTAAAATTCTACTTTCACATGACCCCAGCCACTGGGATATGCAGGTGCGCCCCAACCACCCAGATATTGATTTAATGTTGGCAGGCCATACACACGGATTTCAGTTTGGGGTAGAGATTGGCAATTTCCGTTGGTCGCCTAGCCAATACATCTACAAGCAATGGGCTGATTTATACCAAAAAGACAATCAACAGCTTTATGTAAATCGTGGATTTGGTTTTTTAGGCTACCCAGGTAGGGTAGGTATTTTACCTGAAATTACTGTTTTGGAGTTGGTGAGAGCGTAAGAAAATCACCAATTTAAATAAGGGTGGCGAACTAAATTGGCGTTATAGTATCGAGTATCAGCAGACACTTCTTTGCCAATCCAAGGTGGGATTTTAAAAGTTTGGTTTTCTGAAGTCAGTTCAATTTCAGCCATTACTAACCCTTTATTTCTACCCAAGAACACATCAATTTCCCAGATATTGTCCTCGTATTTCACTTCGTGCCTAACTTTTTCAATAAGCACACCTTCACTTAGTAGAATTAATTGTTCCCCATCTTGAAGAGGTATTTGATATTCGAACTCAGCACGACTAATTCCATTAGTTTTACCTTTTATAGTAATATGTGCTCGATCTTCTGTAATTCTAACTCTAACTGTTCTTTCAGGGTCTAGATTTAAATAGCCCTGTTTTATAGAAAAAGAGTTTGCAACCAACGGCTTCCAATCATCATTGCTAACTAAAAATTTTCGTTCAATTTCCATCCCCATTTGGCAAAGCTAAGGCAAACAAATAGTCTATTCTACAATTATTTTTTTCGATATGAATACATCTTTAGTCTGTATTTTTAGAACAAAAAGTCCTTTAGGAAGTCCATAAATTTGAACTTGACCATTCAGAAATTTTAAACTAAATTGTTTTAGTTCTTTACCTGTTTGGTCATAGATTTTAATATTATTTGGGTCAATTTGTTCTTCTAAATTGAGATTAATAGTGCCTGTTGTTGGGTTAGGATAAATGTTTGCAGTATGTAATAAATAGTTATCAGCTACTGCTAAAGGTGTATTTACAGTAAACTGTCCCATCATTCCACGGTCTTCGTGGGTTAATAAATGGCAATGGTACATATAAGGTACTGGAGAATCTGTAAAAGTTTCAAACACCGTAATAAACCGTACTGTTTCCTGTGGCTTTACAAACACAACGTCTTTACGGCCTTGCTCACTAGCAAGTGGTGCTACTCCATTTCGAGTTAAAACATAAAACTGCACATCGTGAATATGGAAAGGATGAGCTATAGCTGATTGATTCGTAAGCTCCCATATTTCAACATTTTCGAATGGAACAGAGATATTAATAACATCCATATCAAACGATACATCATTAATTAAAAAATTTCCATTTAATTGATCCATTCCCATGGTAGCTGGAGAGAAAGTTAATGTACGTGTTTTGTTTGATGTGCTCTCTTCAATAGGTGTAACCACTGCCAATGTTGTTGGAATGGAAGTGATTGGTGCGGCTGTTTGCGCAACAACATTAAATTGCAGCAAATTAAAATCGGAACCATTCAATGGGTTTGGATTGTAGCCATCCAGCGTCATACTAGCATTATTGCCGGGGTTTGTAGCACCATATATTCCATTGGGCAATTCAGAGGCGTAACTTTTTAAATAAATAGTATTTCCTTCTTCTCCGGTAAAATCAACTAGTATTTCAGCTCGCTCACCTGGCGAAAGTAGCAATCGAGTTGTTTGATTAGGAGTTGCCAAAAGTCCGCCATCAGATGCTATTTGATGAAATATTTGATCGTTACTAAGCCCAACATTAAATACTCTTTGCGAAGAGCCATTTAAAAGTCTTATCCTAATTACCTGTGCGGGGGCATCTAAATATGGATCTATTGTGGCGTTTACCATGGCCACATCATCAGAGTTAGACGGTGCCACAATTTGGTAATTTGCATCGAAGTCTTTGGTCTGCATAACCATCGGAAAATCATCTACCCCATAGGTTCTGGGCAATGCCAATGCAGCTTCTTCATCGTCAGTTACAATAATAAAACCTGCAATCCCTTTTGATACATGCTCATTGGTTTTTTCGTGCAAGTGCGGATGATACCAATAGGTAGCAGCTTTATCCAATATTGTAAAACTTGGATTCCAAGCAGTACCGGCAGCAATGGTGGTATGTGGGCCACCATCATTTTCGGCAGAAACATGGAGACCATGCCAATGTATAGTAGTGGTTTCGGACAATTGGTTGTTAATGGTAAAGTTTACAAAATCACCCTGATTTAGCAATAAGGTTGGCCCCAAAATATCTCCATTGGCACCCATTGTGGTTGTAACTTTCCCATTATAAAACTCATAGGTTCCATTTTGTAAGTTAAGCTCAATAGTTGAACCACTTATGGTACTCGGGATTAGAAGCGGGTTTTGTGCGTAAATGACTTGGACAAAGAGGGTTCCAGTTAATAATAAAAAAGTTTTCATAGTTTAAAAAATAGTTGTGTTTAAATATACTTTTTTCACCTAAAAAGTAAGCCTTCTTCTACATTTCTGTCTATATATTTTTATACCAGTACGAGGTAGATACTGCCTGAGCTGTCTAGCCTTAAAATCTGAGTTTTCGACCTAAGAAATACTGTCAGCATTCCTTAGCCTGAATAATTCATGAATAATCTATTACGCATTCCAATTGCCAAC
>CAZZML010000374.1:0-1319 GCA_964654735.1 uncultured Roseivirgaceae bacterium
AAGCACCAATCTGGATAATGTTTTTTAAAACAATGACAATGTTTGATTGGATGCGTGAAATTGTAGAGCGGACTTCAGTCCGTATTTTTCAGTAGCATAGCAAACTAAAGTCCACGCTATCCCTGTAAATTACTATATTTAAACCACGCCACGCCTTGCCTTGCCTAACCTCAATATGATAACTAAAGCATTTTATATGCCATAAGATAGTTGCAAAATTAAGGGTTGTAAAATTCGCCATCTTTACGTAAATAAAACCACCAGTTTATCATGATGCAAACAATATAAAATGCGGCAAACCCCATTAAGGCAACTTCTGGCGTTGTGGCTTTAATTTGTTCGCCAAATACTTTAGGAATATAGAATGCACCATAGGCAGCGACAGCAGATGTCCAGCCTAATACTGGTCCAACTTGTTCTTTAGGAAAAATCTGAGAAATAGTTCTAAAAGTTGAACCGTTACCAATACCGGTTGCTGCAAACAAAATTAAAAATAAAACTAAAAAAGGGATGAAATATTCTTCGGGCGTTGCAGAATTATAGGCTGCTTTCATGTAATAACCCACGCCGACTGCACTTGCTACCATCACAAAGGAGCAAACATGTGTGACCCAGGCTCCCCCAAATTTATCTGCAATCATTCCACCTACAGGACGAATCAGAGCACCTATAAATGCCCCCGTCCAGGCATACATTAAAGCACTTGGGCCGTTAGGGTTTGGAATGTCGTGGTTCATTACTCCATCTACCAGCACATGCTGATAGCCAAAAATAACTTTAATAGCCAATGGAAAACAGGCAGCAAAACCGATAAAAGAACCAAATGTCATGGTATAGATAATACTCATCACCCAGGTATGTTTATTATCAAAAATTTGATATTGACGTCCCAGGCTTTCACCAATTTGACCTGGAATTATTTTTAATAATGAAACAGTTAACGCAATCACAATAAATAGCGCAATTTCCTTAGGAATATTAAAGCCAGAACCATTTGCTGCTTCAGGTAATATCAACCATAATCCAAAAAGTGCACTGAGGAAACTGATTAAAAACATACCCGTAATCATACTAAAACTTAGGATTGGACTACGGACTATAGGAGACACTTCTTCGGTACGGATGTTATTCATTCCAAACCAGCCAAAAAAGGCTAGAGGAATAAGGAACAATAACCAAATAAATCCGCCGTTCTGAATGTAGGTTTCAGTGCCTGCCGGTATTTTTCCGATGAGTGTGCCTGAGGTAGATTCTAAAATCATTGATTCCCCGCCCATTCCACCGAATAGACCAAAGGTCATGGACAGTGGAATAAGAAT
>CAZZML010000374.1:1419-3696 GCA_964654735.1 uncultured Roseivirgaceae bacterium
ATTCCCCGCCCATTCCACCGAATAGACCAAAGGTCATGGACAGTGGAATAAGAATCTGCATGGTGGTCACACCAAAGTTGCCCAGACCAGCATTAAGCCCTAACGCTAAACCTTGTACTTTTTTTGGAAAGAAAAAGCTGATGTTAGACATGGAAGAGGCAAAGTTACCACCACCAAAACCTGAAAGCAAAGCTAACACCTGAAATATCCAGAAAGGTGTGTTTTTATCTTGTAGCGCTATTCCTGTACCTATGGCAGGTATCATCAAAAGAGCAGTAGTAAAGAAAATGGTATTTCGTCCACCACATAGACGAATAAAGAAACTGCTGGGAATACGTAAAGTTGCCCCTGTTAAACCAGCTATTGCCATTAAAGTAAATAATTCGGATTTTTCATAAGGAAAACCCAAGTTCAGCATTTGTACGGTGATAATTCCCCAATATAACCAGATGGCAAAACCGCATAATAAACTGGGGATGGAAATCCATAGGTTGCGATTGGCAATTTTTTTGCCTTCAGATTCCCAAAACTCGGTATCCTCAACATCCCATTTTTGAATATCAGCCACGTATACTTCTCCTCAAGATAATTACTGTTTTCTAATATTATATTCTAATTTGACAATTTTTTTAAGGTTTTATGGTTAATTAGAAATTATTTACGGCCTTAGAATCATGTTAATGTTGTTTTTTAGGGTACAATTTTGTTTGGCAAAAAAAATTGTCATAACCTTAATTGAAAAGGGAAATAAAATGTCTGATTTTAAAAAATATAAATGTAAAACCTGTGGTCATATATATGATGAAGAAAAAGGTGATCCTGATAGTAGTGTTGCTGCTGGAACGCGCTGGGCTGATGTACCAGATGACTGGGAGTGTCCAGATTGTGGGGCTGCGAAAGTAATGTTCACGAAAATGAAGTAATAAAGGGCTTTTTTGTGTGCTATGGAAGGCACACATCAATCTTTGACTTTTTATAATTTATATAGCTTTTATTAACGTAAACCAAGTACCTTATAATTGCCGCGGGTTTTTAAAGTAATGCTAACAGCTTGATTTGTTTTATTTTCCCAATACCAGCCATGTGACCCAGTAAAAGGAGCTGTTAAAGTACCACTAGATTTACTCTGTGTGCTTTCTTTAAAACTTTTAAAATAGCCTGTTGTGTCACCCTGGGGTTCACCATGAAAATCAAAATACAAGGATGCCCCCTTAGTATTCCAGGCAAATTCTAGTTTTTCACCTTTGCTTAGATGAAATTTATATTCCAGGCCTTTTCTTGCAGGAACAGTAATTACAACAGTATCTTTCCATTTTATAGACTGGGATTGTTTGTCCTGAGACTTACTTTCAACACCACTGATATTGTTTGTATTAACTAATTCAGGGCATGTTATAACGGCTTCCTTAGAGTCTGCAAGTACAGTTAACCCGAATGCTTTGCCTAAACCTGTTGGATCGATATTATATTCAGCTGGTAGTACTGCTACAAGCAAAATAATAATCCCTAACAGGATTGAAAAAAAACATGACCATAGTAACGATTTAATAGATGGTTGAGGGATCGTATTCATTTTATATAGAAGTAAAATAGCCCGTTAATTGATACCCCAATAATACTAAGCCACCCGACATAAGCAAGGTATTAGAAGTGGTTGAAAAAGTAAAATAGCTGTTATGCCTACGCCAAAAACCAAGCAGGGTAAGGATGAAAAGAAGGGCAATACATTGTCCTATTTCAACACCTACATTAAATGCAAGCATATTTGTAAGCAGATTTTCTTGAGGAAGAGCAAAATCTTGTAATTTTGTGGCTAAGCCGAAGCCATGGAATAAACCAAAAATAAGTACTGCAATTTTTGTATTAGGTTGGACACCGAATAATCGTTTAAAGCCACCCAGGTTATCAAAGCCTTTATAAATAATCGAAAATGCAATAACTGCATCAATTAAATGAACATTGACATTAATATGGTTTAGCACTCCCATTAATAATGTAATGCTATGACCTAAAGTAAAAAGACTAACATAAATCAAAATGTCACGGCCACGGAATAGAAAAAAAATTACTCCAATCAAAAAAAGCAGATGATCATACCCTGTCACCATATGCTTGGCGCCAATATAAAGAAAGGGGGCAATTGCAGAACCCTGGGTCGTCGTTAAAAAATGTTCGGTATTGCTATCAACCCCGTGGGCAAAGCAAGCCACATTAAAAAATAGTAAGACCAAGCCAATAAAAAACAAATAAATTTTAGATGGTAATAACATGGAGTAA
>CAZZML010000375.1:0-3695 GCA_964654735.1 uncultured Roseivirgaceae bacterium
GCGACCTACCGACCAACGATTTAAAATAGGAGCTATTTTTGAAGATCATATCCCCAATGACCCAACTCTACGCGTTAACTTGAGTTTTCAATATGGAAGTGGATTGCCAATTGGTCCTCCGGACGATTTAACCCAACGCAATTTATTCACTGCAGATGCCTACACGCGAGTAGATATCACGTTTTCAAAGGTCTTTTTAATGGAGGCTCCTCATTGGGATAATATTAGAGTTGGGCTTGGTATTTACAACCTGCTTGGTAATAAAAATGCGGTTACCTACACCTGGATTCAAGATTTTAGTGGGCAAAACTTTGCAGTGCCTAATAACCTCACAGGTAGGTTGTTTAATGTAACAGTATCAACGGATTTTTAGGAAATTTTAATTTATAGAGAACAATAATGCTTGAAATAATTGCCATCATCGCCTTGGGCAGAGCCATAAAAAAAATTGCACTTGAAAAAGGATTGAAGCCTACTAAATATATACTGCTAATGGTATTTTTCTGGCTCAGCTTTGAGTTTTTAGGAATGATTATTGGATTTGCAATTTTTGGAGATGGGTTAATACCATACTTAATAGCTTTGCCTGCAGCTGGGCTAGGAGGTTATTTAAGCTATACAATTGTTAAAAATGCATAGCACTATTTGGTCGAGAACCAGAAAAACACATTATTACCGCTCACGTAAATGTTGCAACACCCAACCATAATTAAGGGGGTATTTTAGTAACTTTCCGGTTTCAACTAAATATACTCTATTAATGAAGCGAATTATATTGTTTAGTTGCCTTTTGTGGGCAATAATTTTTACAAGTGTTGCGCAAGAAACCTTTCCACGAAACGATGTTCGAGATAAAAGAGAGGAGGCTTATGCGCTAACCAACGGAACCATCGTTGTTGATTATAAAACGGTTATGCCTAATGCTACTTTGCTTATTAAAGAAGGTAAGGTAGAGCAGCTTGGAGCAGGAATTGCCATTCCTAAAGGTTACATTATAATTGATTTAAAAGGCAACTACGTGTACCCTTCAATTATAGACCCTTACACCAGTTATGGCTTGCCCGAAGAAAAGCGTAAGGGTGGAGGAAATTCCTGGAGAAGTGCAGAGCAAATCCAGACTAAAACCAAAGGAGCATTTAACAGCAATGAAGCCATTAAATCGGAATATAGTGCTGCAGCTAATTTTAGCGTAGATGCAAAAACAGCTAAATCGTTACGTGAGCTAGGCTTTGGGGCAGTGCTTACCTATAGAGCCGATGGTTTGGCAAGAGGTACAGCTGCATTGGTAACTCTAAATGAAGACAGGGCTAATAAAGTGTTGCTAAACGAGCATGCTTCTGCAAACTACTCGTTTACAAAAGGAAGCTCAAAACAATTATACCCTATTTCAACCATGGGCTATATTGCTGTTTTACGCCAAACATATTTAGATGCACAATGGTATAAAACACAAACTCCACGCCCTTTTAAAGATTTAAGTTTAGAACACTGGATTTTATCTCAATCATTACCACAGGTTTTTGATACGAAAGGATGGATGGAAGCCTTAAGGGCAGATAAGCTTGGAGACGAGTTTGGGGTTCAATACATTATTAAAGGAGGAGGAGATGAGTACCAACACATTAGCGAAATAAAAGGAATCGGAGCTCAGTTTATCATTCCTATAAATTATCCGGATGCGTATGAAGTAGATGACCCTTTTGATGCCAAGGAAGTTTCGTTAAAGCAAATGAAACATTGGGAATTAGCACCTGCCAATGCTGCTGTTCTGGAGCAGAACGGAGTTGATTTTGCATTTACAGCAGCAGGCTTAAAGTCTGCCAAAGACTTTTTGCCAAATGTGCGAAAAGCCATTGAAAATGGTTTGTCAGAACAAACGGCCTTAAAAGCACTAACCTATACACCTGCTGCAATCATTCGTGAGACTCACCGCTTGGGCGGACTGCAAAAAGGGAAAATTGCCAATTTTATTATTACCTCCAAACCTTTGTTTAACGAAAAATCAAATATTCTTGAAAACTGGGTGCAAGGGAAAAGGTATGAGTTTAAGCCACTAGAGAAACTGGATTTCGCAGGAAAATACAACCTGGTTGTAGGCGACAAAAAGTACAATTTAGAAATTGCAGGAGAAGCAGGTAGTCAAACTTCTAAAATTGTTATTAATGATACCACCAACATTAAGCTCACATCTAAGTTTAATAAAGATTTAATCGAGTTTACGTATTCACCGGAAGGCGAAGATGGGCTTGTTCGCCTTTCGGGCTGGACAACCGATAAAGGTTGGGAAGGCAAAGGTCAATTGGTAAATGGAAGTTGGATTAACTTGAATGCCACAAGAACGGGTGATGTGGAAACCAAGGAAGACAAGAAAGAGAAAGACAAGAAAGAAGAAAAACCTGCCTTGGGTAAAGTCATCTATCCTTTTATTGCCCACGGTAATGTAGAAATGCCCACTCAGGAAACCCTCTTACTTATAAAAAATGCAACACTTTGGACAAACGAAGCAGATGGTATTTTGGAGCAGACAGATATTCTTTTGAGTGATGGCAAAATAATAAAAATTGGTAAAAACATAGTAACCAGAGGAGTAAGGATAATTGATGCTACTGGCAAGCACGTAACCTCCGGTATTATAGACGAACATTCGCATATTGGTGCCAGTTCAATCAACGATTTGGCTACCAACTCAAGCATGGTGCGTATTGGAGATGTGCTTAACCCTACTGATTTTAATATTTATAATGCTTTATCGGGCGGAGTTACCGCAGTGCAAATTTTGCATGGTTCTGCCAACCCAATTGGCGGGCAATCGGCACTTATTAAACTGCGCTGGGGTGTCAGCCCCGAAGAAATGAAAATTAAAGGAGCAGACGGGTTTATAAAATTTGCTTTAGGCGAAAATGTAAAAAGAAGCTATAACCCTAATTCAATCCGTTTTCCTCAAACCCGTATGGGTGTAGAGCAAGTGTATATGGATGCGTTTTCAAGTGCGCTTGCATACGAAAAAAAATGGAAAGCTTACAATCGCTTATCTAAAAAGACTAAACCTACAGCTTTAGCTCCTCGCAGAGACCTGGCGATGGAAACGATACTTGAAATTATTAATAAAAAGCGATTTATTTCCTGCCATTCCTACGTGCAATCAGAAATTAATATGCTGATGAAGGTGGCCGACCAATTTAATTTTAAGGTAAACACCTTTACACATATTTTAGAAGGCTATAAAGTAGCAGATAAAATGAAAGCGCATGGTGTGGGTGCTTCAACCTTCTCCGATTGGTGGGCTTACAAATGGGAAGTGCGCTATGCCATACCTTATAATGCAGCCATTATGCATAATGCTGGTGTAACGGTTGCCATTAATTCAGATGATGCAGAAATGGGGCGTAGGTTAAATCAGGAAGCAGCTAAAAGCGTTAAGTATGGTGGAATGAGTGAGGAAGATGCCTGGAAAATGGTAACATTAAATCCTGCAAAATTACTTCATTTAGATGATAGGATGGGAAGCTTAAAAGTAGGCAAAGATGCCGATGTGGTAATCTGGTCTGGCAGCCCCTTATCGGTTTATAGCAAAGTAGAAACTACCATTATTGATGGAACTACTTATTTTGATGCCCAAAAAGATGCAGAAATGGATCAATGGATTGAAAAGGAGCGAGCCCGGTTAATGCAAAAAATGAAAGCCAGCAAAAAGG
>CAZZML010000376.1:0-3683 GCA_964654735.1 uncultured Roseivirgaceae bacterium
TCACCAAATTGCCAAATCATTTTTGGTCCGGGAACTGTAAAGAAAAAAGAGGCAGCAGCACCTGAACGTTTAAGTGCTATATTTAACGATTTTACATTATAGCTACCCGAACTGTTACCATATTCTAAATTCTTAAACATTTGTCGCTCTTCATCGTGGCTCTCCATGTAGGCCATTAAATTATTATTTGCCCAACCTCTTTTTTTATAATACGCCCATTCAATAGATTTACCACCGGCATAGCCCATGCTCATTTCATTATAGTCATGGTTCATATTGCCCCATAAAAGAATACCATAATTGGCCAATTCTGTTTCTTCACTATTTTCAGCAAGATGTTCGAAAATAACAATGGCATCTGATTTTTCAGTCCAAATTACATCTGCCATCCTCTTTAAATTGGCAATTCTGGCAGCATCGTATAAGCTTCCCCAGTTATCGCTGGCATTGCTTTTAAAAACATTGCTAAAACCTTTGGTAAAATCAAAACGAAATCCGTCTATTTTATATTCACGCAACCAATACGTGTTTACACTATCAATAAAGTTTTTAGTGTAAGTACTTTCGTGGTTAAAATCAATGCCCCAATGTGCATCTGTATTTTCAAAATTACTAACTTCATTATACCAAGGGTTGTCAGCGGCTGGTCTGTTAGCACCTGTATTCCAATACATTCTGGCCATTGGTGATGAGAAATATGAATGGTTTAACACCAAATCTGTAATTACTGCAATTCCTCTGCTATGGCATTCATCAATTAGTGCTTTAAAATCATTTTTGGTGCCATAATATTTATCTGGTGCAAAGTAAAAATTGGGGTTATACCCCCAGCTACTATTAAATTCAAACTCATTAGTTGGCATAAAGTGAATTGCATTTATTCCTAGATTTTCAAGATAATCCAATCTATCCATTACTGCTTTATAGGTATGGCGTTCGTCAAAGTCGCGAATAAGTATTTCATACACTACTAAATCTTCGTTAGCCACTGGAGTAAACGAGGTGTTAACCCAATCATAGGTTTGCTGCCCTGTTTGCAGTACCGAAGCCCTAAAACTGGTATAGTCGGCCGGGTATTGAATAAGGTTAGGGTAGGTAACTTCATCAATGTATTTATCATCAGGGTCACTAACTTTATCTGTATAAGGGTCTGCCACCCTAATGGATTCATCCACCAAGTACTGAAACACATACTCTTTACCAGAGGTAAGCCCGGTAATCTCAAGCCAAAAATATTCACCGTCCTTTTTCATTTGGTAGTCGGGCATAATTAACCAATTATTAAAATCGCCTACTACATAGACAGAAGATTTAAAGGGTGCTAAAAGCGACAAAGTTACTTTGGTTGCATCAGCATCATAGTTTATACCTTCTACTATCCCTGCCGGTCGGGGTTCTGAAACTGTAGGAGTTCGAACGCTAAACGAAAAGGATTGTTCATTTATGTCTGCTCCTATCTCAGCAGTAAGTTTAACTTGCACCACATCACCTGGTGATTGTGTTACTGTGTAATCGTAATTAAATTGATTGCTACCTGATTGTGTTGTTTCAAGTACATTATCTATATACAAATTAAAAGTAGAAGCACTACATGTAAGTGCAGCAAAATTTACATTGTCAGTAGGATCAACCAGTAGAGGATTCTCAGAAGTTAGCTGTAAACTTACAGGATCATCCGGTTCGTTGATAAAAATATCGCCATTAGCATCGCTTTTCCCTTTTTTCTCACCATCCTCATTTCTAAATACCAATCCTATACGGTAAATGGTTTCATTTGCCGGTACATCAAAATAGGTTCTTGGATCTAAAGTAATTTCCCATTTATTGGCCTCTCCTGCAACTTTTGTCATTTGCCCAACACCATCATCATCACCCCAATTACCAACCACATGCTGCCAGGCTGTTCCTGTTTCTGAGTCAGTAATAACACCTGCATGCATATATACTTTGGTGGCACCTTCTAATGCGGAAGCACCTTGGGTGGCATTATAAATAATGGTTAATGGGTCTTCAAAATTAAAGCAAACAGGGTTTGTTGTTACTTGGGCATAAGATGTTTGAATTAACAAAATGCTGGTTAATATAGATGCGATGTATTTCATTTTATTATTGCTAATTCTTATACTTCTATACTTCAAGTTCTCTTTTGAGTGAACCTGAAGAGGGGTAAGATGGGTATGAATATGGTTATGTTAAGATAACAATATCATATTGTAGAAAGAAAGCAGTCTAATAAACTTTCTTTCTACAATACAATACTCACTACAGAAAATTATTGCAAAGCTATAGTTTTACTATTCTCATTTAGTGTAAACCTATAATTGCCTGGTGTTCCTATAAATTTAAAATTATTGTCACCGTCTAAAGCATCTTCAAAATTAGCATCAATGGTATATCCATTACTTATATAAGTTGGGTAATTAGTGCCAGAGCCCCAATCACCGTCTGTAGCAAATACCCTAAATGCATCAACTACAAACTCAGTAGTAGCTTCGTAAACACCAGCTTCAATTTGTGCTAATTCTATGGGAGAACTCCAGCCCCATCCAGCATCTGGAACACCAGCCCCAACTAAATATTTGGGTAATCCAACAGTTGCTACGATTGTCTTAGTATTCTCATTAAGAATGAATTTATAAGTACCAGGCGTGCCATTAAATTGAAAGTTATTATCACCATCCATGGCATCTTCAAAATTTGAACTTATCGTGTAACCAGTGCTAATATAAGTTGGGTAGTTAGTACCAGACCCCCAATCACCGTCTGTAGCAAATACCCTAAATGCATCATTTGCAAACGTAACATTAGTGGCTTCATAAACACCTGGTTCAATTTGAACTAACTCAATGGGAGATCCCCATCCCCATCCGGCATCTGGAACCCCTGCTCCAACTAAATATAAACTAGCAGAAGCACTTATTAACTTATAGGTAAACCCAGTTGTGGGGTCTAAAATTAGTTTAACCAAATAGTCACCAGCAGTTACTGCAATATTGTCTCCGCCTGATTCTAATGATAAATCCGCATCATTATCGCCATAATTTATGTCCCAACCATTGTTGGCTCTAAACTTAATTTCTCCATCAATTAATGTAACATTTACCTCCCAAGTATATAAATCAGTTGGCCCTCCAACATAAGTCATATCAGTATCTGGGTCTCCCCATCCGTTTGGAGTGGCAGAACCTATTATTCCCCAGTTTATTTCCTCAGTTGAGTATGTACCTGTTGTGAAATCAACAAATATTCTATAAAAACCGATGCTCGGAACGGTCACATTATCCTCACCATCTTGTTCTAAAACACCATCGTTACCAGAGCTCATCCCCCAATCTCCTGCCCAGTCCTGCACTTCCAAAAATTTAACTCCACCACCAGCAGGGTCAAGGTAAGCATAAATTTCCCATTTCCCTTCCTCTAGGTTTACAAAAGGTATTGAAGCACCAGGATCCCAACCTGCTGTTGAGGAACCTCCAACTAAATATAAATTGAGAGGACCAGCATCAGCCGGATCAAACCTCACATATTGTGCACCAGGAGAATATTCAAATTCACCCACCGCTGCCACAACTCTCCAATTTAATCCATCTTCATAGGTAAGTCCATCTAGCAAATCTTTCAAATCTGAATGTGTAATTGAAAATGTAGCATCTGCACCGCTATTATCTGAAGCTGATTCAAAT
>CAZZML010000377.1:0-3674 GCA_964654735.1 uncultured Roseivirgaceae bacterium
GTGTCCTGCGTTACTTGGGGATACAAGATAAGAATTAGTTCTTTGAAAACAAGTAGCAGAACTGTGTTTGAGATGAAAGGATAGCTTTGGGGCTTTTTTTTCTTCAAAGTTATGGTCTTTCGGCTAAGATGTATGAGCATATTGGTCAAACCGCCCAGTGTCAAGTCAAGCATACTTTAGCCGAACCCCCGAAAGCTTTCGGGGACCTTTTTGCCCTATACTTCTTTAAAAAATACTTCCGTAGCTATGGCTAGGGGTATACTTTTTGCATTGTCTAGCCCAAAAATGTCGGCAACTTACTGTGCCCTAGGCAGGAAATAATCCATTATATTTTCGTTTTTTATTTTCAAAATTTCACCTACTATTTTTTTCTGGCAGCTATTCCTTATCCCGAACTCAGGTTAAGAACATCAAATATAAATATTCTTATGAATTTTTCTCAAGAATTAGGTCTTAGAAACTTCCAAGAAATGTTGGTATGCGATACTTATTTATTATACAGGCACCAAGCCACTAAAAAAATAAAGAATATACTTATAAGTAAGAGCATTGAAAGAGGCTGGTTGAATAAAACCACCAATACTGTAAGGGATACTGTAATTAGTAATAAAAGCAAAACACTTGTTTTTAAGAGCATTCTACCTAATTTACCAAACCAGTATTTTTCAAAACGGGTGGTTTCGTTTATGCTTTCTTTAAGGTTTGGCGCAAGCGCAACACCAATAATAATAAACATTACCCCTTCAGAAACTATAAAAACAATTAATAGTAAGGTGCCAAATTGTAACGCCCCAATACTTTGTAGTATATACTCAAAACTAAGCCCTACTACCCAAGTGGCAACATCCATAATACCAATACTTATCAGGATGGACAGGATTACCAACAATGTTGTTCTTACAGAAACTTCTATAAAAAGCCGAACCCCGGAAGCCCCAAGGATTTTACGCAGTCCTAGTTTTTCCGCATTCCCAAATCCTTTTTTTGTTAGGTAGATAGAAAAGGTAGAAACCGAAAAAAGAACGATTAAAAGCTCCAGCACTAAAATAAGTGCAATTCCCAGATTAGAATCGAGGGTTTGGTGAATGCTGAATAAAAAAACACCGAAACTAATGGCCGAAGACATGCCTCCCACTTGCACCCATAACGAGGGTTTTAAAGCAAGGAGTTCAGAGAGAACATTTTGTAGTGGTTTTTTAATCACATCTTTTTGTGTTCAAGAACTATACCGTACTATTAGAAAAACACAAAAATCGCCCTTGCAACGGCTAATAACAAATTAGCATAAAAATGTTAAGCTTACAACCACAATTTTATTCGTTCATAAACGGACAAAACGCATTACGACTGATCTGGTTTTAACCACTTGAGCACAGAAACAGGTGTATAAGATTTTAAGCTTTCTATCAGCTTAGATGGATCTGTATCTTCTAATACCATTTCTCGGTTTTGCAACTTTAGAAAACCTTCAGCAACCATTGCGTCTAGCTGAGTTAATAAAGAATTGTAAAACCCATTAATATTATAAAGCCCAATTGGTTTTTGATGCAAGCCAAGCTGAGCCCAGGTAAGCATTTCACTAGCTTCTTCCAAAGTTCCAAACCCACCTGGCATAGCAATAAAAGCATCGGAAAGCTGCTCGATCTTTTGCTTGCGCTCGTGCATAGAATCTACCAAAATGAGTTTGCTCAAGGCAACGTGCCCCACTTCTTTTTTATTGAGAAAATGAGGTAAAACACCAGTTACTTCTCCTCCAGCTTGTAGTGCAGCATTGGCAATTTTGCCCATTAAACCAATATTGCCACCTCCATAGACTAAATGGAACCCATTGGCTCCTAGGTAAGCACCCAATTCAATTGCCTTTTGCTCATAAATTGGATTAGCCCCAGAGCTTGAACCACAGAATACGGCAATGGATTTAATACTGCTCACTAGGCTCCTGCAAATGAACCAAAACCCATCATATTAAGAAGCACCATTAATATAACTACAGGGATAATATACTTAAGCATGATTACAAATGCTTTAGAGGGCACTATGCCCATATACGATTTATTAAACCCTTCGGAGCCATCGCCAATATGTTTTACTACCGTGTTGATATCGAGTACCCAGCCCACGTAAACACTAGTCATTAAGGCTACCACTACAATAAAGAAGGTGCCAAATACAGTATCTAAAATATCGAAGAAACCAGTAACTGTTGCTCCTTGAAACCAAGGCATTGTCATTTCATTAAAGAAATTGCCATCAATGGCGGTAAGTGCTGAAGGAATACCCACCACAAACGCCAAGATACCTACGACCCAAGCCGACTTTTTACGGCTCCACTTTTTCTCATCCATAAAATAAGAAGCAGGCACTTCTAAAATAGAAATAGAAGATGTTAATGCTGCCACAGAAAGTAACAAAAAGAATAGCCCTCCTACAATATGGCCAAAAGGTATTTGTGCAAAAATGGCTGGCAGTACTTGAAAGGTAAGTGTTGGTCCTTGTGATGGCTCCATTCCAAAAGCAAAAACCGCAGGAAAAATCATAAATCCTGCCAAGAGGGCAACACTGGCATCCATTAGCCCAACCCATAAACCACTTGTAATAATATTTGCCTTTTTAGGCAGGTAAGAACCATAAGTTATCATAATGCCCCAACCTATACTCATAGAAAAAAATGCTTGTGATAGTGCTGTTAAAAAGGTATTAGGCGTTACTTTCGACCAATCAGGTATTAAATAGAATTCAATACCTGCCATCGCTCCATCAAGAGTCATACTACGGATGGCCACTAAAAGAAGCAGCACAAAAAGCATGGGCATTAGTACTTTGGATGCTTTCTCAATCCCTCCAGAAATACCACCCAACACAATTAGAATGGTGAGGATCATAAACACTCCAAACAGTGGTAATACAATAGTTGGGTTTTGTACAAAAGCAGCAAAAGTAATATCCACATTAAATACAGATGTGAAAATATAACCAACTGCCCAGCCACCAATTACCGCATAATAGGTAAGCACAAAAAAGCTAATGGATAGAGCTAGAATCGGTGACAACATCCAAAATTTGTTCGCTTTAGTATTTTTAAAAGCACCCACAGTACTACTACCTGCATATCGGCCTAAGCCCATTTCGGTAAATAACAGAGGCACACCTATTAGTATTACGCAAAAAATATAGATAATTACAAAAGCTCCTCCACCATTTTGCCCTGTGATGTATGGGAAACGCCAAATATTACCCAAGCCTACTGCTGAACCGGCTGCGGCCATAATAAATCCAAATTTTGATCCCCACTGGTCTCTGCCTTCTCCTGCTTGTATTGCCATTATTAATTTAGTTTTAAGAGTTGCGAATTACGGATAGGTTGCTAATGTGGCAATTCTTAACTCGTAATTCTTAATTTTTAAGAAGCGGCAATTTCATAAAATGCAGGCTAAATCCAAAATTATACTTACTTCTTTTGAAGAGCGGCTACTTGGTTTGATACAAATTTTATGCATCTTCAATAAAAAATAACTGTTGTCAACTACTAATAACCCTCAATAATATTTGACTATCATTCAAGTAATTAATATTTGACCTAAAAAAGGTAGTTTCTGATGAATTTAAGAAGCGATTTTTGTCATTTTCTAAAAACACCCCTCTTTTTCTCCCCGCCAGCTGGCGGGGAGATTCGA
>CAZZML010000378.1:0-3671 GCA_964654735.1 uncultured Roseivirgaceae bacterium
CTTTAGTCAGCTTTGTAGGTGAAGTGATGGTATAACTTTCTAAACCAAAATAATTGTAGGTGTAAGCAGGTTTCCCGTTATCCATATAAAGAGCCCAACCGCCAAACTTCCCACCTTGAGTAAGAATAACGCCACGATCATTTCCTTTAAGAGTCACATTAGCCGTAATAGTTTTGGAACTATTTTTAACATTCAAAAAGGTATTCTCAAGAATGCCGTCCATACCTTGTGCTAAGGTTAAGGTTGTTCTATCACCCATTAAGTCAGGACGACCAGCAATTTTCGCATTAAATCTTTCGTATAAACGATCATCTAATGGATACACATTATTGGCAATTGCCTCTCTTTCAAAAAGGGCTTGCATTTCTTTTAACTTATCTGGATTTTGGTCTGCCAGGTTATTTGTTAAACTAAAATCCTCTTTTACATAATATAGTTCCCATTTTTCGTCCTGGAATGTATTTAGTGGCTTACCTTGCCAGGGAATCATATGTATTACACGCGCCATCCAGCCATCATGGTAAATTGCTCGATTACCAAACATTTCAAAATATTGCGTATTGTGTTGATCTTTTGCTGCGGCATTTTTAGTTGCATACAACATACTCACCCCATCCATAGGGATTTGCTGCACACCATTTATCATTATTGGCGCTGGCAAATGAGTGGCTTCCAAAATAGTAGGCGCCACATCATTAACATGATGAAATTGACTTCTTATCTCGCCTTTAGCTTTAATTCCATTAGGCCAATGCATGACCATGCCGTTGCGTGTACCACCAAAATCAGCGGCCATTTGTTTAGTCCAGGTAAAGGGGACATCGGTAGCCACTGCCCATGCGGCTGACATATGCGGGAATGAATTTGGCCCACCCCAATCATTAGCTCTAGCCAACATACTCTGGATGGTTTCTTCATCAAAAATACCATTCAAGTGCACCAGCTCATTGTAAGTTCCTTCCAGTCCCCCTTCAGCGCTTGAACCATTATCACCCATAATATAAATAAATAATGTGTTGTCTAATTCACCAATTTCTTCAATGGCATCAACCATCCTGCCTACTTCATTATCAGTGTGTTCAGCAAACCCGGCAAAAGTTTCCATCTGTAAAGCAAATAGACGCTTTTCATCATCACTTAATGTATCCCATTGCTTAATATCTTCAGGCATAGGCGCTAATTTTGCATTTTGTGGAATAACCCCCATTTTCTTTTGTCGGGCAAACGTTTCTTCACGGAGTTTTTGCCAGCCAGTATCAAATTTACCCTTATACTTTTCTATCCAATCTTTAGGCGCATGATGAGGCGCATGAACCGCGCCAGGTGCATAATACACCATAAATGGCTTATCAGGCGTCATCGCATGCTGGAATTTAATCCACTTGATGGCTTCATTGGTCATATCCGTTGTAAAGTGATAATCAGGATCGTCCTTTTTTTGCACTTTAGTAACACCATCAAAGATCACTGGATCCCATTGATTGGTTTCTCCACCAATAAAACCATAAAACTTGTCAAATCCGGAATGAGTTGGCCAACGGAAATAGGGCCCAGAAACCGATACTTCCCAAGTGGCAGTTTCGTGCCATTTACCAAAAGCAGCTGTACTGTATCCATTTTGGCGCAGTGTTTCTGCAACATATTTTGCATTATCGGGTCTAATGCCCTGGTTACCTTGAAATCCTGTGGCTACCTCCATGACCGAACCTACATTTACTCTGTGATGGTTTCTACCAGAAAGCAAAGATGCCCGGGTAGGAGAGCATAACGCCGTGGTATGAAATTGATTAAATTTTAAACCATTATTTGCTAAACGTTCTAAAGTAGGTGTTTCTATAGCCCCACCGAAAGTACTTGTCGCTCCAAAGCCTATATCATCAATCATGACAAGCACTATATTTGGAGCACCTTCAGGTGCTTTTATTTCAAAAATGTCTGGTTTTTTTACGTTTCTGGCATCCATTTCAGTGACCACTTCATGTGGTGGTGGATGAATAGGAAGTATTGTCCTGTCCATTTTGTAATTAGCGGCACTGGAGTTTTCTTGTTTTGCAATAGGCATATCGCAACTGACTAACCCTCCAGCAAGTAAAATTGGAATTATAATTTTCAAGTTCATAATTTATCCCTCTTTTTATTGTGAAATAATGGTTTTAAGGTATCTTTAATTTATTGTTCTTATCCAACTAATTTAGCAGGGTAAACGTCATTGTTTATATTTTTTCTTATATAAAAACTGACTAAGGAGTCCGAATATAATAATACCCGAAACTACAACTGATAAGATGTACTGAGGCACGAAGCGCATCCTATACTTTCGTATATTATTTAATCCTTGTTCATAAATATGCATTAAATTATTTTTCACTAGCGTAAAACAAGTTATTGTCTCGGCTTGGTTATCTTACACCCCAGCATTAATTATTTATAAAAAAAGAAGCTTAAGACCAATAACTCTAAGCTGGCTAACATCCATTTAATACAAATTAAACGGATACGATTCACACACAGCATTTGCTTTTCGCCGAAATAGCCCTATAAAAAAAACTTATAGCAATCCTACATCATTTGACACCAAATCACATTCCCAAAGTGGATTAAAATTTTCAATAATTTTTCATATCACTCAAGAATTACGTGAGTTAGTCTACGACCGCTTATGGCCGAAGCAAACCATTCTATATAAGATTTAATTATGCATTACAATAAAATATGCCATATTACACCTGAGTAAATACTTCAAATATCAACACACTTTCAGAGGACCCTGAGTTTTAGGATTACCTTTTCCCGAAATCATGGCATTTCTAGTAATCTGGACATATTTTACGTGCTATCCTAATTACTATTAGGACTTGCATTATCAGGAAATTGGATACCAAAATGGGAATGTCATATCCAGCCAATTTTTTTATTGATTTATGAAGTAACAGTTAAAGTATTGCGACTAGAAAGGTGTGGAAGTCATGCTGAGCTATTTGGGTAGTAGAAGTAAGAGGAAAGTAGGGAATAACTAAAAGTTACATTGCTTTCTCTATATTTTCTTCACAAGTCAAATACCTCCGGCAGAGCGGCAGAGCCGGAGGCTTGAAAATATGAACTGCTCAAAGCGGATTAAATTTAGTAGCACCTCAAAGGTGCTGGCTACTCTGCCTTAAAATAAATCGAGCTGATCTTCTCGGTAGTCCTCTGCATCCTGATGCTTAATATAATATCCACGTGCCCAGAAACTCTGGCCAGTGAAATTGTTCTTTTACCAAAATAGGTCCTTGCTATTGAAATTGCACTCTTGCCTTTTATAAAACCAACAACCTGTGCAACAGAGTACTTCGGTGGAATTGAGATCAATATATAGATCAATATATGAACATGAGCTGCTAATAAACGCCCCTCTTCAATTGCACACTCCTTTTGTAAAGTCAGTTCCTAAAGAATTTCTCCAAGATACGGCCTCAATTCTTTGTAAATACTTTTTCTACGATATTTGGGAATCCAAACAATATGATATTTACATTCCCATTTCGTATGGTTTAAACTCTTTACTGTATTCATTGTGTTTTTCCTCATCTGTTGAACTTTAGGCGGTTCACAGTTTAGGAGATTCACAATGATTCCCGGAATTGTCAAACTTTAATAGTCCCCTGGCAGAGCCAGGGGTTTACTTTTTATTA
>CAZZML010000379.1:0-3670 GCA_964654735.1 uncultured Roseivirgaceae bacterium
AATCTCCCCTTGAGGGGAGAAAAAGAGGGGTGTTTTTAGAAAATGACAAAAATCGCTTTAAATTCATCATAAACTGCCTTTTTTAGGTCAAATTTTAATTACTCGAATGTTAGTAATTTTAAAATATAAAAATTTTGTGCAACTTAAAAGAAAACCCAGGTAGTTAAAAAATCAAGCAAGCTATTTTTAATACCTTATTTTTTTACCTTCCAACGAGGATCTAGCATATTAATTTTATTGTCTTTTTTAAGGGAAAAGTAAATAATAATTGCACCCAAAAGAATAATTGCACCCATTATAGCTATAATTACAATGGTTTTGGTATTAGATACCTTAAGCTTATTTACCTCGTTTTCTTTCTTGATTAAGGCTATTTCCTTTTCCTTTTCAAGCATATGAAAAGTTACTTCAAGATCTGCCAGTTTTTTGCTAGATGTTTCATTTACAATATCGTTTCTGTAGGCATCGTAGAGCACGCGGTTATCATAAGCCTCTTCTATATTGCCTTGGCTATAATATAAGTTAGCAAGCGATAAATGAATATCTTTCAGTAGAGGCTTATTGATTACATTTTGAGCATTAGATAAGGCTTTTAATTCTAACTTTAAAGCTTCTTTTTTCTTGCCTTGGTCAATTAATAAGGTGCTAAGGTTGTGGTAGGCAAATGCCTGACCCACAATGTCTTTTTTATCAATGCTTGTTTTTAACGAAAGCTCATAATACTTTCTAGCTCTTTCCAACTCACCTCTTTGAAAATAGGCGTTGCCGATATTAGAATAAGGGTCAAATTCACTGTGTTCAATATCATCAAAAATTTTGATGGCTTTTTTGTAGAAGCCAATGGCTCGGTAATCTTCGCCCATAGCCAAGTAGGTATTACCCAAATTATTGAGCGCTCCCACCATATTTTTCTGATCTTTTAGAGAATCTAGCAACCAATAAGATTGTAGAAAATACTCTAATGCTTTTTTAGGTTGGTCTTTCATCGAATAAATAGTGCCGATGTTATTTAAGCTATAGGCATAGCCCTTGGCATTATTAATCTCCTTATTTAGTTGCATAGATTGCAAATGATAATTCATAGCCTTATCCACAACCCCATGATTTTTATAAAAGACCCCAATGTTATTATAACTTGCTGCTATTCCTTCTTTGTCTTCAATATTTAGAGCCAAATCAAGCGCTTTAAGCGTAAAATCTAACGCCTTTTTGGGGTTAGAGTTTATATATTGGTTATAGAGTAAATTATTAGCTTTAATAGCAGTTTTGTCAGTTCCCTGCGCAACCTTCTCTAGGCTATCTAAATCAAGTGCCCGACCAGATAAACTGGGTAATAAAAATAGGGTAATGGCTAATAATCGCATGTGGGTTGACCTTTTGTAACTACGAATATACTACCTTATTGATAGAAACGAAATGTGAAATACGAAATAAGAAACTACGTATGATTAGCTCAAATTTTTATTTGCAATAGATTTATATCCTATAAAAATTAAAACTGGAATATATGCTAAATTGATTAAAACGTCTTTTATATCAACTACATCTCTAATTTCTATAAATACATATTTAGGAAACGGAATATCGATAAGGTTGGATAATGCAGAATAGGGCAGGTATTCAGTTAAGTATTCCATCGAATCTGGCAATGGTATTTTAAAAATCCATTCAAATGCTGGGTAAACAAGTAGCATAACGATTGATAAACCAGCTCTTTTAACAATTAAGGCAATGGCCATAACCAATAGCAAGTAATTAAGCGTGGCTAAAAAGTAGGCAGCTACAAACTCAATATGTTTAAACATAAACCTTATTTCTGTTTCTGGAGAATAGATGGAACCCATTCCTAACCCAATTAAAAGCACAACTATGGTGGTTACTAGGCTAAACCCTATTATAAATAACACCTTTGAGGCAATAAAATCAGCTCTACTGAGTCCATCAATTACATTTTGGCGAATGGTTTTATACGAAAACTCATTGGTAATAGAAATAATAATGAAGATACCTATCAGAAACCTAAAATACTGTGCAACAAAAGTGAGATTTTGCCAAATATCAGGAAAATGATACAAGGGTACTTTCATAATGTCAAAATCACCTAATTCTGCTCCTTTGGCAGCTAGCCATTTAAGTGCTTCCATACCACTTAGGGTGGTTGCCAATAGAAATGTAAAATAGATGCCTATTAGTATCCAAAAGGTGCGGTACCCTTTAATTTTTGCAAGTTCAATTTTTAAAAGTCTGAGCATTAGGCGTTGTTTAAAAGTTCTAAAAATTGAGTTTCTAAGGTTTTAGCCTGTGTTTCGAGCGAACTAATAATAATGTTATTTTTAACCAAGTAGGCATTTAAATCGGGAGCCGATTTCCCTTCTTTCATCTCAACTTCAAAAGTACCATTTGGAAGCAGTTTTGCATTTTCTACTAAACTGCATTGAGCTAAAATCGGCTCTAGGTCTGTGTCGGCTTCTACTATTACTTTAAAATCTGATTTGCCCACATCGGCTACTTTGCCAGTATAAATCAGCTTTCCAAATTTAAGTACTGCAAAATCGGAACATACTTTTTGTACTTCATCTAATAAATGACTGGCTAAAATTATTGTTTTACCCTCATTAGCAATATCAATTATAAGCGTTCTAATTTCTGCTATCCCTTGAGGGTCAAGCCCATTGGTGGGCTCATCTAATATCATAACTTCAGGGTTACAAAGCAAGGCAGAAGCAATTGATAATCGCTGTTTCATACCTAAAGAAAAAGTTTTAAAGCTATCATGTTGCCGATCTAGCAAGCCAACTTGTTTTAGTACAGGTTCAATTCTATTGTTTGAAACCTCTTTAATCATTGCTACTATTTCCAGATTTTTACGAGCCGATAAATAGGAGTAAAAAATAGGCGTTTCTAAAATAGCTCCAATTTTCTTCCGTTGCTCCTTAGTTGCAGGTTGTCCAAACCAGCGGTAATCTCCACCCGTGGGCTGAATTACATCCAAGAGCATTCCTAAGGTGGTTGTTTTACCACTTCCATTAGGCCCTAAAATGCCAAAAACCGACCCTTTTGGTATTTTTAAATCAAGATTATCGACTGCTTTTAATCGGCCATAATGTTTAGTTAATTGCCTCGTTTCTAATACTATTTCCACTTTTAATGATTTTTTATGGTGTCAATTAATTTACCAATCTGCTTCGGATCCGGGCTGCCCAGCACATCTATTGCCAATGTTTGGCCATCCATTTCTACCAGCAGGAAATAACCTTCTATTTCATCATCATCTTCATTAATATAGGCTAATACGTCTGATCCGTCTCTTTTAATACTCATTAGCATATCAAAATTGTTGGATTCTAACTCCGAAATTAAGCTTGTTTTAGCAGAAGAAGAAAAATTATCGAAGGTTAGTACTTTAATTTTTTCAATAGTTGCTGCCAAGGCAGCAATTTCAGGATCGTTTGATTGGTTGAGCATAGTGAAGCTGCTATGATACATGACAAAAGCTCTGGCATTAGGAAATTTCTCGACAAGGTTTTTCATTACTTTGCTTTGGGCAAAGGATAGCGTAGAAAGGAGAATAAATAGGAATTGAAGAATGGTGGTTTTCATAAAATAAAAGAGTGAATTTTAGCCTGATTAATTCATGAATATTTGTTATGAGCATTTTAAGTGTCTGCCA
>CAZZML010000380.1:0-3669 GCA_964654735.1 uncultured Roseivirgaceae bacterium
CTGGCCTGTCAACTATCGAGCCAAAGTCAGTATCAGTTATCACTCTAAAATCAGCCAATAATTTATCATTATCGGATGCCTTCATCAATTCTTTTAATTCTACTTTAAGATTTGAAATTATAGTGGCGTATTGAGGATCGTTAATAATATTATTCATCTGTGTTGGATCTTTTTCTAAATCATACAACTCCCAAACATCAATATTATAATAAAAATGTGCTAAAGTGTATTTTTGAGTTCTGATACCGTAATGAGGTTGTACATGATGCCAATATGGAAACTCATAATAGTGATAATACATGGCTTGTTTCCAATCTGTTGGTGTTTTTCCTTTTAGAATTGGCACAAAACTTTTACCGTGCATTTTCTGAGTTGTTGAAATACCTGCCAACTCTAATAATGTTGGAGCAAAATCTACATTGCTTATGATATCTTCGTTTACACTACTTGCTTTAATGTTTTTAGGATATCTTACCATAAAAGGCATTCGTAAAGATTCTTCATAAATAAATCGCTTGTCAAAAAAACCATGATCTCCTAAATAAAAACCTTGATCTGAAGTTATTACAATTATGGTATTCTCTGCCAATCCGTTATCATCTAAATATTGTAAAACCCGACCAATATTATCATCTACAGATTTCACACAAGCTAAATAGTCTTTAATATAGCTCTGATATCTCCATTTTCTACCCTCTTCAGCACTCATCCCTTCTGGTTGTACTACCTGCCCTGGTTTAGCACCATAAAAATCCCAAGCAATTTTCTCTCTCCCCTTTAATCCTTCTGGAGTTTTGTACTTCATATCTCTTCTGCTAAAATATTCCATAGTCATTTCAGTATCTCCAGCAGTGAGTTCTCTACCCTTATAGTCATCATTAAAAGTAACAGGATATGGAAAATCTATTTCATCCCACAATTTTTCATATTTAGTATCTGGCTGCCAAGATCTGTGTGGCGCTTTATACTGCAACATCATCATAAACGGAGCATCTTTTTTACGTTTATTTTCTAACCAATTCAATGCAAAATCAGTACTTAAATTGGTAGCATAGCCCTTTTCTTTAACATCTTTGCCATTTTCGTTGTATAAAGGATTCCAATAATGACCTTGCTGACCTGCAGAATTATGGTATTTAAATACATCAAATCCTTTAGGTTCTGTACCTAAATGCCATTTACCAAATAACGAGGTTTGGTAACCATTTTTTTGAAATTCTTGAGGGAATGTCCATTGTTTTTCATTGAATTTTCCACCACTTTCATTTTTATAATAACCATTTCGGTTGCTATAATTTCCTGTTAAAATTGCAGCTCTACTTGGACCACAAATCGCGTTGGTACACAATACATCTTGAAATAACATACCTTCTGTTGCAATTCTATCCATATTTGGTGTAGGCGCAATATCCTTATAGATACCTCCATAAGCACTAATAGCCTGAGTAGTCAAATCATCTGCCATTATATAAATAATATTTGGCTTGGTGCTAACCGATTCTTTATTTTCTGCCAATGCTAGATTTGTATCCTTTTTATGGCTATTGCAAGACGTCGTTAAGAATGTCAAAGTTAACACGATACTTAGTGTTACTAATGTTGTTTTAAAAATTATTTTTAATAAGTTTTTCATATTTTTTATTGTTTGTTCCCCTTGCTTCAAATAATTACTCTATTTAGAATAATTTTAATCTTTTAAATCAATATCAGTGGTTACTGTTAAACGTATTTCTTTTAAGGTTTTATTTACTGATGAATTTCCTGTCATAATTGTAAAATCACCTGATTCTACAACAAAATTATAATCACGATCGTACATGGCTAAACTTTCAGCTGTAATATCTAAGCTTACTACTTTAGTCTCACCAGCCTTGAGAGCTATTCTTTTATAGCCTTTTAATTCTTTTACGGGTCTTGTAAATGAACTTATTTCGTCTCTTATATATAGTTGTACAACTTCCTCGCCATCCATTCTACCAGTATTGGTAACTTCAACATAAACTGTAATGGTATCATCTTTACCAGTAAAGGTGTTTTTTGAAAGTGTTGGTTTTGAGAACTCAAATGTTGTATAACTCAACCCGAAACCAAAAGGATGTAATGGTGTTTTCTTTTCGGTATTATACTTATGAATGTATGTTGTTGGCTTGTGATTATACACCATTTGTAATTGCCCAACACTTCTAGGTATAGTTAGTGGTAATTTACCACTTGGGTTTATTTTTCCGAAGATAATTTCTGCAGTTGCTTGTCCTGCAAAAGCACCACTTTCCCAAGTGTTTACTACAGCTTTTGCACGCTGTTCTAACCAAGGTTCAGCTATTGGACTTCCACTGACATAGACCACAATGACTGGTTTTCCAATTTTTAAAATTGTATTGGCTAATTCCATTTGACGACCTGATAGTTTTAATGTTGCTCTATCTATATTTTCTCCTGTTGTTTTATTTCCCCAGTCATGACGGAAAGAATTTTCACCTAACACTAAAATAGTAATATCTGCTTGATTTGCTAGACTTACTGCTTTATCAATTTTATCATCTTGCCATTTTTTTGAAAGATGACCAATATCATAATATGATACACTATACCCTTCTTCTTCACCTAATTTTTTGATACCTTCATACATCGTAATAATGTTTTCTTCAGGTTGTGGAGAAACCCAATCGCCCAAGGTAGTTTGGTTATTGGCGTTTGGTCCAACAATAAAAATTGATTTTCCAGCACCTTTTTTTAGTGGTAAAAACCCTTTATTTTTCTGTAGTACAATTGATCTCCTAGCTTGTTGTAACGAGTTTTCCTGATGTGATTTCGAAAAATTAACTTCAGTTGCTTTCTCAATATCTACAAATGGGTTCTCAAACAAGCCTAAACGAAATTTAACTTCTAAAATTTTTCTACAGGCAAAATTTACACGCTCAATATCAACTTTTCCTTCTTTTACTAATTCTATTAAGTGTTCGTCAAAAATTGGACCGTGCATATTCATATCCATCCCAGCATTTACAGAAAACTCTATAGATTGCTTAAAATCTTTAGCAACATGATGCCAAATAGCAATTCGTGAAACATCATTCCAATCGCTTACATAAAATCCTTTAAAACCCCAACGGTCTCGCATTAACTCAGTCATCATAAATTTATCCATGTGCCCTGGCATTCCTGCAACTTCATTATGAGCAGCCATAATAGAAAACACATTGGCTTCTTTTACGGCTCTACGGTACGGTGGTAAGAAAATTTCAAATAAGGTTCTTTTAGACACGTCTGTTGGCGAGGCATTTAATCCATTAATTGATGAGCTTCCTGCTATCAAATGTTTTGCACAAGTAATTACATTGGTACTTCCTGTAAAATCATCAGATTGCAACCCTTTAATAGTTGCCACTCCCATATTACCAACTAAGTAAGGATCTTCACCATACGTTTCGCCTGTACGCCCCCAACGTGGATCACGCAACACATCTATATTTGGTGTAAAAGACCAATGCATACCATTGGCTCTCATTTCTAAAGCTGTTTGTCGATTTCCTTCCTTTACCAGATTATCGGCAAAGGTTGCAGCTTGACTAATAGGAGAAGGATAAATGGTTGCTCCACGCACTAATCCATTGCCATGAATGGCATCAATACCGATTAACAGCGGAATTTTTAATGGTGCCAATTGTG
>CAZZML010000381.1:0-3660 GCA_964654735.1 uncultured Roseivirgaceae bacterium
GAATGGTTGGCAATTGGAATGCGTAATAGATTATTCATGAATTATTCAGGCTAAGCCCCTGTGTTCCAATTCACTAATGTTTGATTCTATGGCTGAGTGTTTCTTTTGAAATTCCTGCATTTGGACTCATGTTCCTTTTCTGTCTCGGCTTTGTTGCATCTTCCTTTTTTTGCATTACTACCTATGGAATAAAACCTCCCAGCCATTCTCTATCTTCTTGGCTGGAAAAACCTTTATCTACACTTAAGCTGAATGGAGAACTTTAAACTAATTCGTTTGGCAATACCCCTTCATTTTACTGTCTGCCTCTTTTTTTGCTATCTGATGATATATTAGTCGAACTGGTCTGTTGTTATGGCTGCCTTCTTTCCTATTGCTACGTTAGGACGTAACTTTCCTTTCTTTATAGACTCTGTGTAGTCTTGAAAATAGAGAATATTTTTCCTGATGAGGGGTTACTTTCCCTTTTAATAAGCGTCTATCAACGAAATCGAGATGCTTCACTAGCATGTTGGTGTAATATTTTAATTTTTAAGCTTTTTGAGTAACATTAGTTAGGCATTATCTAAAAAATAGATAAACATTGTTTTTTTTAATAAAATAGACTACTTTGTAAAAAAAAATAAAAATGAAAAAAACATTAACATTAATCTTTGCATTAGCATTTGCCACATCACTCTCTTGGAGCCAATCTTTCGTACCAGGGTTTGCTAGTTTTTCCGGGAAAAAATCAACCTATATTACTATGGAAGATGGGACAGAAATTGAGGGTTTTATTAAAAAATTCAGTTTAAAAAAAGGACTTATAGAAGAAATTAAGATTAAAGGTCTTAACGATAAAAAAGTTAAAATTAACCCCGAAAAAATAAAGTTTATTTATGTTCCGCCAAGTGGACTGGCTAAATTGGCAAATAGAATAGAGGCTGCAAGTGACCTTAAAAAACTGCAAGATGGAGAATTGGTTTCGCAATATTTAGATGATGGATACTTATTTATGGAAAAATCTAAAGTTAAAGTGAAGAAAAAAACGGACAACTATATTATGCAATTGGTAAACCCTTCGTATAGTGGTAAAATTAAAATATACAACGATCCGCGAGCTAAAGAAGGTGCTAGTGTGGGAGTAGGAGGAATGAAACTGGCCGGTGGTCTGGAGAAATCTTACTATATGAAAAAGAAAGGCGAAGATGTGGCCGTTAGAATAACAAAGAAGGATTATAAAAAAGAAATGACGGAGATTTTCTCTGAATGCCCTGAATTATTAAAAAAATATGCAGATGACCCAAAATGGTCTAAATTTGAAATGTTCGTCTATGATTATTCTGTTATGTGCAATTAGTTAGTATTTGGGAAATAGTTCATTTATTTGTTATTTGACCTTTGTTTATTGGAGTTTATAGACGAACACTAGGTAGTGTCCGTCCATAAACTCAGTATCTGATTTAGTATTGCACATTTAGTTTCAATTGCTTTTGTCTAAAAACCTTGAGATTGACTGAGCAATAGTTTTGCTGCCCTCTGCAGTTAAATGGATGCCATCTGTAGTAAGCAGATGAAACTTTGGTTTTACCTCATGGTAAATATCAATAAATTGGCAATTTGTACGCAATGCTACTGCCATAAACTGAGGCAATAATGCCCTGATTCGCTCATCACCTCCTTTGTATTTATCAATTAGAACAGAATCTTTATCAAAAGGCGGAGGGGTAACTATATAAATTTGTGATGCTGAGTTAGCAATAATTGTGTCTTTCTTTATAGATAAAATAAGTTGTTCAAGGTTTTGAACAACTTCATCAGTTCTACCTGCAAACACTTTTTTACAGTCATTGGTGCCAAGTAAAATTACAATGTCATCAATTCTTCTGGTAGTAGATTTTTTTGAGGCGTCCGTTAAGTAAGAGGTTATACTTTTTAATGTATTGAGTTTTTCCATTCCATTATTGTCAAAACCAATAGTATTTCCTGAAATTGAGTAATTAAAAATACTGTCTTGCGTTCGAATAGATTTTAGTTGGTTTACCCACCCTTGTTTACTTGCCCCGTTCGAATCTCCAATGGTTATAATAGTTCTCTGAGCATTTGTTTTAGTACTAATTGTCAAAAAAGAAACGAATAATAAGAAAATAATTTTCATTATATTTATTTAAAATTTCAAATATATCCATAACTTTTTTAAAGTTAGCAAAGCAATTATTCTGCAACATAATTATTTGCTTAGCAATCCTTTTCGTAAGGATATGAATGGTAAAAATAACTAAAAAGCATATTTAATATTGCAAATACTTATTTTAAGTTAATAAGTAATAGGTAAATTGTATATAATAGATTATCCTTGAATTGTACATTAAAAACAAAAATGTCAAGATTAAAGAATGTTATTAAATCAATTGGGCCAGGGTTTATTATGGCTGCAGTTGTATTGGGACCAGGCAG
Organism: uncultured Roseivirgaceae bacterium; assembly: GCA_964654735.1. Taxonomy (GTDB): domain Bacteria; phylum Bacteroidota; class Bacteroidia; order Cytophagales; family Cyclobacteriaceae; genus JAKISE01. Next base: position 2,437 of record CAZZML010000381.1, read on the forward strand.
TATCACAACCGCTTCAAAAATAGGATCAACCCAAGGGTATGCATTTTTATGGGTAATACTATTATCGGCAACCTCAATGGCAGTTTATTCCAATATGAGTACTCGTTTTGGAGTGATACACCAAAAATCGCTACTTTCAGTTATTTCCGAAAAATACACTAAATGGTTGTCTATGGCCATTGGTATCGGATCTTTTTTGGCATCCTTAAGTTTTCAGTTTGGTAATAACTTAGGAGTAGGCATGGGCATGGAAACCCTTACAGGAATAAATGCCAAAATATGGCCTTTATTGTTTACCCCTGCTGCCATCGTATTAATTTTCTTTGCAAAAAACCTTTACAAAACATTAGAAAAGTTAATGATGTTTATGGTAATGGTTATGATTTTGGCATTTGTTATAAACCTTGTTTTTATTAAACCTGATTTATCAGCAATAGCAATTGGTTTTGTGCCAACCTCTTTTGAGGGAGAAAATTTTAGCCAGTTGGCCGCTTTAGCAGGAACAACTTTTGTATTGCATTGTGCACTATACCAGGCCTACTTAGTACAAAATAAAGGTTGGAAATTAAAGGATATTAAGAAAGGTATTCAAGATTCGAACTTAGGCGTATTTTTATTAGCTTTAATGTCTTCTTTGGTAATAATTACAGCGGCTGCCTCCTTAAAACCAATGGGAATTGCCATCAATTCAGCAGCTGATATGGCCATTCAATTAGAACTGCTCCTGGGTTCGTATGCCAAGTATGTTTTTGCTTTTGGCTTTATCGCAGCAGCTTTTTCATCATTACTGGTAAATTCAGTAATAGGTGGAGGCTTATTATCAGATAGTTTGGGTATGGGGCGGTCGATGGAAGAAAAGATGCCTAAGGTGTTTACTACCGTTATATTGCTTGCAGGTATGGCAATAGCGTTATATGTAAGTGGTAACGGCAGCCCGGTATATTCTTTAATAATGGCACAGGCCTCTTCAATATTGGCAGTTCCGTTAATTGCAGTGGGTTTGTTTCTGGTTCTTAATAATAAAGAGGTAATGGGAGAACACAGAAACTCTAAACTCCAAAATGTGTTAGCTATAGCCGGTTTTGCATTAATTTGTATGTTAGTTTACATAATGTATGGCAAGCTTATAGGGTATATTACTAATATGAGCTAAGGTCTAACAATTCAATCTAGGTAATAGTAAACAAGGTGGAACACCCTTTTGGTGCCCCTCAAAGAGCATCA
>CAZZML010000382.1:0-3654 GCA_964654735.1 uncultured Roseivirgaceae bacterium
CCCTCTTCCCCATAACTGTATCTAAAACAATCTATCCGGTCTAACTATCGCCCGACCTAGCTCATCTCACAGATTAACGCATACAAAATAAGAATTTGCGAATATCTGTGGAATCTGCAAAAAAAGGATTTTTACTCTGATGTTAGTAATTAAAATACTAGAAAATAAAATGATGGAGCAAAATGCTCAAGCAGTAAAGACTCTGATGAAAAATACAGGAGTTCAGTAGAAAAAGTGAATCAACAAAATGATTCTTCAAAAGGGATATTAACTATAAAAAGAGAAATGGAAAACTACATTCCTCACGAACTCTATAACCAAGAATTTGAAGTTGATTGTTAGGTTATTCAATTATTTGTACATTTATACCTTTATATGTCCTATCTTAAGCTTTAATTAAAATTCATCAATTGAAAAAAATCAGCTTCCTATTTATTATTATTCTATTCACCTTTTGCGAAGCGAATACTAAGAGGATAGGCGATGGAAATTTTGCGGCAATTACTAATAAAAAAGAAATTAAAATTAATAGCGCAGAAGCCAATAAAGAGCAAATTTTAGACAAGAATTTTATTTTAGGAAAATTCAATTATACTGAAAGCAGTAATTTTGAAAAACTAAAATCCATACATTCGTCAAAAACAATATACCTTAATAGTCAAGCTTATTCCGCATTTGTAAAAATGTATAATGATGCCAACAAAAATGGTATCGATTTAAAAGTGATTTCCGGAACAAGAAGTTTCTCGGAACAAAAAGTAATTTGGGAAAGAAAATGGGAGAAATACGAAACCCTTGATCCGATAGCAAGAGCAAAAAAGATTTTAGAATTTAGCTCAATGCCCTCAACTTCAAGACATCATTGGGGTACAGATATTGATTTGAATAATTTAAACAACTCATATTTTGAAGAAGGAAAAGGCAAAAAGGAGTATGAGTGGCTTGTTTCTAATGCCAATAAGTACGGGTTTTATCAAGTTTATACATCAAAAAACCAAGGGAGAACAGGTTATAATTTAGAAAAATGGCATTGGTCCTATTTACCCTTGGCAAGCAAATATTTAGATTTTTATAACAAAAATGTTACATATAAAGACATTAACGGGTTTAACGGCTCTGAACTTGCTGAAAAAACAGAAATGATAGCTAGCTATGTAAATGGCATATCGGAAAAAGCAAAGGAGTATAAAGAATAATATTCTCTACATCACCCTCTCCCTGCCATCATTTTTTGTACGTACTTCCCAAGTATGTCAAACTCAATATTTACAGAGCTTTCTGCTTTTACTTGGCTAATGTTGGTATGCTCAAACGTGAAAGGAATAATAGCCACTTCGAAATTAGAATTAGTTACATTAAAGCAGGTTAGGCTAATGCCGTTAATACAAATCGAGCCTTTTTCAACAATTAAATTAGTGCCTCCCGCCACTTCAAATTGATATACATAACTCCCATTTTGTTCAGTTACCGAATTACAAATAGCCACTTGATCTACATGCCCTTGTACTACATGCCCATCGAACCTTCCGTGCGAAGCCATGCTTCGCTCAAGGTTTACCACATCACCAAACTTTAGTTTGCCTAAATTTGTTTTCTCCAAGGTTTCATTAATTGCGGTTACTTTATAAATATCATTTTTAATTTCAACTACCGTTAAACACACGCCATTATGAGCAACACTTTGATCTACTTTTAACTCTTTCGTCATTTCTGATCTAATAAAAAAATGAACATTGCCTCCATCAGTTTCTATAGCTGATACTGCTCCAGTTGCTTCGATAATTCCTGTAAACATTGTGTAAATAATTTTGTCAAAGTTAATAAAAAAACACCACCATTTAAGACGATTTCATATCTTCGCATCTTACGATTAGTAATAGATGGAAGACAGCTTTAAAGCACGAGGATTAAGACGAAAATTAATAGCCATTATAAAGCAAAAAGGCATTGCAAACCCGAAAGTTATCGCTGCTATCGAAAAAGTTCCTCGTCATTTTTTCTTAGACAATGCGTTTATTCAACACGCCTATCAAGACAAGGCATTTCCTATTGGTGAAGGGCAAACCATTTCGCAACCTTATACCGTTGCATTTCAGTCAGAACTGCTCGACCCTCAAATAGGCGATAAAATTTTAGAAATAGGAACAGGATCTGGCTATCAGGCTTGCGTACTGGTAGAAATGGGAGCTAAACTGTTTAGTATAGAATATAATAAACCTCTATACGATAAAACTAAAAAGAAGCTACCTGCCATGGGCTATCAGCCCGTACTTAAACATGGCGATGGCTCCTTAGGTTGGCCAATTCACGCTCCTTTTGATGGAATAATTGTAACTGCGGGAGCACCAGTAGTGCCTGAGGCATTAAAAGAACAGTTAAAAATTGGTGGAAGGCTGGTAATTCCTGTGGGTAATAACACCAGACAAAAAATGTTATTAATTACGCGTATTACAGAAAGTGAGTACGATACAAAAGAATTTGATAACTTTAGCTTTGTACCTTTGTTGGGCAAACAAGGCTGGAAAAAATAATTATCCTTTCAATTATGGCAAAAAAAAAATCGGTTAATGATTCAAGAGTAATAATGACAGAAATGGTACTGCCCAATGACACCAACACGTTGGATAACTTAATGGGTGGGCGGTTAATGCACTGGATGGATATATGTGCTGCAATATGTGCTCAAAAGCACTCTAACCGCACTGTTGTAACCGCATCTGTAGATAATATTTCGTTTAGCAAACCTATTCAGTTAGGCAATGTGGTAACCCTGAAAGCCCATGTTACCCGTACGTTTAACTCTTCTATGGAAATATACATTAAGGTAACTTCTGAAAAAATGCCTTTTGCAAAACTTGATGTAAGCAACCAGGCATATTTTACTTTTGTGGCAGTTGATCAGGCCGGACACCCCATTGAAATACCCAAAGTAATACCGGAAACCGATGAGGAAAAGGAACAATATGCCGGTGCACTTAGAAGACGCCAATTAAGATTAGTGCTGGCGAAACGAATGAAAGTTGCCGATGCCAAAGAGTTAAAAGATTATTTAGATAACGCTTAATGGAAGAGCTAAGTAAGGAAGATTTAAAATTGTTTTTTGATGAAGAAATTTATCTAATCAAGGACAATGATTTTAAAGAGTCTGTACCAGTAGAGCCTAAAACTGAAACTACAATCAAAGAAAAGACTTCAACACTTCCTGCAGTAGAGGAGCCAATAGCTGAGGCACTATCATTAAATTATAAAGGAGGAAATGCCAAGGGGATTGCCATCGTTATAAACGATGATTCCAATGAATATTTGAATGATACGGATGAAACTTTATTACTCAATATCTTAAAAGCAGTTGGCTTTTCTTTAGAAGATGTGGCCATTGTAAATCAACATAATTCAGGTGTAAAGTGGCAATCTCAATTAGATTTCACTAAAGCAATTATTTTTGGTGTTTTGCCTAGTGCCTATGGCATTACTTGCGAAAATTACAGCATACAGAAGCATGAGGAAGCTGATTGGCTCTTTTCAGATTCTTTGTTTAGCCTAGGCTCAGATAAAGTATTGAAGGGAAAACTGTGGGGGAAATTGCAAAAACTGTTTGCATAAAAAAGCCACACCCTTTTAAGAATGTCGCTTCCAATTATATACTGATGTTAC
>CAZZML010000383.1:0-3651 GCA_964654735.1 uncultured Roseivirgaceae bacterium
AATGGTTGGCAATTGGAATGCGTAATAGATTATTCATGAATTATTCAGGATAGAAACGATCTTGTTTAAGATGCACCTAAAGCAAAGTTAGTGTACACACTTAATAGAACCGCTCAATCTAGGTTGAATTCAGCGATTATGAAAAATATTATTTTGCAATCTTATGTACAAATTCAATATACTTACTTCAATCTATTTAATAACCTGTTTATGGATTACTTGTTGTCCACTTATTTTCTAATTGAGTCAATTCTTCTCTCAATAGCCTATATTTTTGAAACGGGAGTAAAACTTCAAGATTACAAAACCTCACTATCTAATGGCCATGTAAACTTAGATGTAATGCTCGTCAGGCGAAAAATGAGCCTTACAGAGCTTTCTGAAAAGGTAGGCATAACCATGGCAAATTTGTCTATACCTTAAATCCGCAAGGAACTTTGTGATGAAAGCCATAAGATATTGTTAGTCAGGTGCTCGCACAGATATTTGGAACGGAGTCAATGTAGCATATTGGTGAGTACCAACTATTGAGCAAATGACCGAATGACATCATATTATGGCTTGTAATAGATTTTCCTTGCGGATTTAAGGTGTACTTAAAAAAGGGAAAGCAAAGGCCGTTCGTTTTTCTACCCTTGAGGCTATTTGCAAAGTACTCGAATGCCAGCAGGGTGATATTTTGGAGTTTAGTGAAAACGATTAGTTTTATCTTTTAGCTTAAACTTCATTAGTACCGGCAAATGATCTGATGCAACACCTAAAGAAGTAAGAATTTTAGCGCTTTTCAATTCAATAAAGTTTTCGTTATAAAAGATATAATCCAATCGTGTGGTAGGTGCTACTGATGGGAAGGTTTTCTCCTGTATATCAACTACCGATTTTATTTCTGGCAAATTTAAAATAGCATGTATTGTTGCATTTTCAAATGCTATATCACTGTTAAAATCACCAACTAACAGCACAGGATAATCATCTTTATACTTAAAGTAAAGTTCTGCCACTTTGTTTGCATGGTTAGTTCTTGTGGGTGCATCATAGGCCTCTAAATGCACATTAATTATTACAACAATTCTTCTATCAATTTTTACTTTACAAACTTGAGCGAGCCTATCTAAATAAAAAGCATTGCGATAAAAAGGGCTGCTTGCTACTCGACTTAACACAATTCGCTCAATTTCTTGCAACGGATATTTGCTTAAAATTGATTGCCCTGAGAGTATTTCTCCAAAATGTAATGAGATTGGGGAATAGGGGAAAGGCAGGTACTTTTTATCCCAATTAATGGCTTGAAAAGCATACTTATAGCCAAGCTTTTGAAGCTCTTCCTGCTGATTAACAAAATAGGAACGATTTGAATGATAATCAATTTCTTGAAAACAAATAATGTCGGCATCAATTTTACCAAACTCACTATAAACTGTACTTAAGTTTTCTTCAAAAAGAACCTGAGGTTTAGGAATAGGTAAGTTGTTAGTCATTCCACTTAAATACCCAAGATTATAGGTGATTATGCTATATACAGAATCATAATTATCCGAAACAGGGTAATTCTTTTCAATCAGTTGGCTATAATACCGGCTACTATAATTTGCCGATGATGCCCATAGATAAAATAGGATACCAACTATAACCAGTATGGCTATAACAGAGCCGGAAATTTTTAATTTTTTATTCATTACTATTAGTGGCTAAGTTTAAAAATATACATAGTTTAAGATTATTAACCTAACTTATTCATGTTTATGAACAGTTCTGGTTAGGTTGAACTCAGGTATATATGCAAGAACAACCTCAACAACACTTTTATTTTTTGCGCTTTCTTTACTATTTTAGGGCATCAACAAACTAAACCTAATAAAATTATGAGCAATAATCACCCTTGGTATAACTCTTATCCAAAAGGAATCGATCAAGAAATCGATCTTACTAAATACAACTCTATTATCGACATCCTTGAGAAATCAATGGATGAATATAGAGATTTGCCCGCCTTCGAAAATATGGGCAAAGTGTTAACTTTTGGTGAAATCGATCAGTTATCGCAAAACTTTGCAAGCTATTTGCAACATGAATTAGGGCTTAAAAAAGGAGATCGTATTGCTTTGCAAATGCCTAATTTATTGCAATACCCAATTGCTTTGTTCGGAGCATTACGAGCAGGGCTGGTTGTTGTAAACACCAATCCTCTTTATACGCCTCGTGAAATGAAGCATCAATTCAACGATTCTGGAGCTGTAGCTATTGTTATCGTTGCCAACTTTGCGTATAATTTAGAAAAAATTATCGCAGATACGGATATAAAAACAGTAATCATTACCCAATTAGGTGATCAACTCAGTGGGCTCAAAAAAGGGCTTGTAAACTTTGTAGTTAAATATGTAAAAAAAATGGTACCTAGCTATAAATTGCCCGGTGCTATTCCATTTAATAAAGCATTATTTATAGGTGCATCAAAATCTTTTACTAAGCCTGAAATAAGTTTAGATGACAATGCGTTTCTACAATACACAGGTGGTACTACAGGCGTTGCTAAGGGAGCAATCTTATCTCATAAAAATGTAGTAGCCAATATCTTACAATGCAATCAGTGGTTTTTAAATACCGAAAAGGGAAATGAGTTGGTGGTAACGGCTCTTCCTCTCTATCACATTTTTGCTCTTACAGTCAACGGTTTTTTAATGTTCTCATTAGGAGCTAAAAACTTGCTTATTACGAACCCTCGTGATATGAAAGCTTTTATTGGCGAACTAAAAAAGGTAAAAATGACGGTATTTACTGCTGTTAACACATTATTTAATGGGTTGCTCAATCAGCCTGATTTTGCCAATGTTGATTTTTCTCGCTTAAAATATTCGATTGGCGGAGGTATGGCGGTGCAAGGAGCGGTAGCTAAACATTGGCAAGAAGTTACCGGACATTCTTTGGCCGAAGGATATGGTCTCAGTGAAACTTCTCCATTGTTAACGTGTAACCCTTTGGATGGCACAGAGCAAATGGGTACTATTGGTTTGCCTGTATCTAGCACTGATTTGTGCATTATGGATGACGATGGCAATCAACTGGGCGTTGGAGAAGTAGGTGAAATTTGTGCGAAAGGCCCACAAGTTATGAAGGGTTATTGGCAGCGAGAAGAAGCGACCAAAGAAACCTTTTGGGGAGAGTGGTTTAAAACAGGAGACATTGGTGTAATGAAAGAAGATGGTTTCTTTAAAATAGTGGATCGTAAAAAGGACATGATTATAGTTTCTGGGTTTAATGTTTACCCTAATGAAATTGAAGAAGTAATCGTAGCTCACCCTAAAGTACTCGAAGTAGCAGCCATTGGGGTAACTGATGAAAAAACGACTGAGGCTGTTAAAGTATTTGTGGTTAAGAAAGACCCTTCACTTACAGAAGAAGAAATATTGGAGTGTTGCAAGGTAGATCTTACCAATTATAAGCGGCCTAAGCATATTGAGTTTATAGATGAATTGCCAAAATCGAATGTGGGTAAAATTATAAGGAGGCTATTGAGAGAAGGAGAGAGTTAGTCTTTGCCTGATTACAAAAAACTCTTGTAGGATTATAGGTTATACGTAAAAAAACGTATTTGTTTTGCCTAACCTGAATAATTCATGAATAATCTATTACGCATTCCAATTGCCAACCATT
>CAZZML010000384.1:0-3633 GCA_964654735.1 uncultured Roseivirgaceae bacterium
CCTTAGCAGAGAACACTTATTTAGTCTATTGTACTGTAGTCCAATAAGGTGGTTTGACGAAATAACAAACCAAAAATACATTGGTTTTTTGTTTGTCTTCAAGGCGCAACATAGCTGGCTATGTAACCGAAGTTGCAACGCCGAAGACAGACAAAAAAACAAGTAATAATGGTAGGTTATTTATTGCGAGTTGCCTAACTATTGATTTTCTTCGATAAAGGCCTGAAACATTAACAACGACCAAATGGAAGCACTATATTCTCTGATTCCACTTTGGTGTTGATCCACCATCTTTTTTAAAAACTGCTGATTAAACAAGCCACTATCCTGCATGCTTTCGCCGAGTAAAGATTCTCTCACCTGATCTTTTAAAGGCCCTTTAAACCAGCCATCAAGAGGTACAGCAAACCCCATTTTTGGACGATATAAAATATCATTGGGTAAATAGGATTCCAGACTTTTTTTAAAAATATATTTGCCTTCCCTTTTATTCAGTTTCAAATCCGGTGGCAGACTAGCCATCCATTCTACAAGCTGATGATCAAGTAGAGGAACTCTAACTTCCAGAGAATGTGCCATACTAGCCCGATCTACTTTTGTTAATATATCTCCTGGCAGGTAGGTTTTAATATCCAGATACTGTACTAAAGACTGAGCATTACCGCTAGGGGCATTATCTGCATGCCTCCTGAATACTTCGACAGCTTGGTAACCCTGCAAGTTCCTTTTTAATTCGTCACTGAATATTGCAGACCGTAGACTATTGGAATTAACTGAAACGCTGTGAAAATATCCCTCAAGCGAATCGCGACTGATCGATTCAAATGTGGACTTTGCTCTAAATATTTTTGGTGCCCAGTCTGCCTTTGGATAAACCTGACCTAGAAAACCAAACAATGGTTTACGTAAAGCATCCGGCATTATTGAGCGCATTCTATCTTCATAAGTATGCCAGCGATAACGTCGATATCCAGCAAGATTTTCGTCACCCCCATCACCAGAAAGTACCACAGTAACCTGTTTTTTTGCCAGCTGGCAGACTCGATAGGTGGGTAATGCTGAGCTATCTGCATAGGGTTCATCATATAAACCCGATAAGCGAGGAATCAAACTGAAATCATCAGGTTCAACTTGTTCCACACGATGTCTTGTGTGATATTGTTCAGCAACTTTTGCTGCGAATTGAGCTTCATTAAACTTAGGATCACCAAATGAAATAGAGCAAGTATTAACGGGGTCATCTGTTAAACCTGCCATCATTGCCACAATCGCACTAGAATCAACTCCACCCGATAAAAACGCACCTAAAGGCACATCTGCAACGGTACGAATTTTTACGGCTTCACGTAAGCGCTCAATTAATTCTTCTGCCAACTCATTTTCATTTCCTTGCAGTTTACTATTAAAACTAACATCCCAATATTTTCGGGGTTGATATACTTTTGCTCCCCATTTGATTGTAAGACAGTAACCGGGTTGTAGTTTATACACGTCCTTATAGATAGTTTTAGGGTCAGGTATATAACCAAAACCGAAATAATCTTCTATCGCTGTAGGTTCAATTTCTTTGGATAATTCAGGGTGCGCTTTTAAAGCTTTAAGTTCAGAAGAAAAAATGAATTGACCATTTTTCAACTGTGAATAAAATAATGGCTTAATACCCAAGCGATCCCGTGCCAAAAACAAGGTTTGTTTATCTCTATCCCACAAACCAAAAGCAAACATGCCCCGTAAACGGTCTACGCAACCTTCTCCCCATGCCTGCCAGGCATAAACGATGACCTCGGTATCACAATGAGTAGAAAATGTGTAACCCAAAGCCTCTAATTCTTTACGTAATTCGGGAAAGTTATAAACTTCCCCGTTATAGGTCAAAACCACATTACCATCTTTACTATGCATGGGTTGTTGCCCACTGGACAAGTCGATAATTGATAATCGTCTATGTCCTAGTCCCAGGCCAGATTCTATATGCAGCCCTCCCTCATCGGGCCCTCGATGAAACTGAGTTTCATTCATTTTATGTAACAAATCACGATTTATTTCACGTTTTTCTGTTAAATCAAAAACCCCTACAATGCCGCACATTTTTTTGTTTTCCTTTTTGCTAATACCGAATCATAGACGGCAGTGTATTTATTAACCATAACTTGAATTGAAAAGTTTTCAAGCACCCTTTGATAAGCGTTTTCACCTAATTCCAATCTTTTGTCTTTATCTAACACTAACTCAAGTATAGCTTTTGCCATTAATTCTGGATTAGAGGATGGGACTAACAAACCAGTCTCACCTTCTTTTACCAGTTCGGGATTACCGCCTACTTTTGTTGCAATAACTGGTACGGCCGTGGCCATAGCTTCCAGAATGGTATTAGAGATGCCTTCCGCTTGTGAGGGCAACACAAAAATATCAAGTAAGCGCATTATTTCTGCGATATCCTGCCTTGCACCAGGCAACCAGACATATTGTAATAACTGATTTTTTTCCAATAATTCTATAGACTTTTGTCTTAGCGGCCCATCACCAATCAAAATTAGATTAACCTGACCCAATAACTCAGAATGAGTCTGCATTAAAATCATAAATGCCTTAACCAGGGTTATTTGATCCTTTACCCCGTGCATTCTTCCAACTGTACCAATAAAAATATTTTTCTCATCAAATCCAGGTAGATAATCTATCTGTGTTTGTTGATTATTTTTGCCCGGATAGAATTTTTTAGTATCTACACCATTGCAAATTCGGCGTATTTTATTTTCTGGTATTTTTACTTTTTCAACAAGATAGTTTTGCAAATGTAAGGATAATGGAATAAATACGCTAATCAGTGGTTGCAATATGCGCCTTAACCATTGATATTTTTTAATATTGCCATCGGGATCAAATACATCCCAACCATGCTCACTATGTACTCTATGCTTTACACCGGCTAATAATGCAGGAATCTGATATTCTATTGCATTCAGATTTCGGGTATGAATAATATCAGGTTTAATCTGTTTTAAAAAACGGTAAAATCTGACAAAAGAGCCCCAGTCCTGCCCTCCTTTTTTGTGCAATTCAATAATTTGCACATTCCTATCTTTTAAGCGCTCACTAAAGGGTGTGCTTTCAGTTAAACAAATAATCGCATGTCGATATTTTTCATTTGGCATTTGATTAATTAAATTGATCAATCCATTTTCCAGGCCCCCTACACCTAGTCTATAGATAACATGTGCGATTAGTGGTGGTTTTATCTGTTTGGTCACGGTGGAGGGAATTTACAGGGACTGGTTCATTAGGCAATGAGTTAAATTTTATTGCTTATCAATTGTGTGATAAAAATGTCGAATTGCGCTTCACTTATCCAACATACACAGTCTACACAACCCATACTTTAGTTATTCATAGTAGCTATTGTACCAAGCAACAAATTTCTCTATACCTTGCTCTATGGTGGTATTGGGTTTATAGCCCACATCTTCTACCAGTGCCTCTACATCTGCATAGGTATCCGGTACATCACCGGGTTGTAAGGGTAACAGTTCTTTTTCAGCTGTTTTACCCAAAAATTTTTCAAGCGTCTCAATATAATCCATTAATTCTACAGGACTTTGGTTGCCAATATTATAGACTCGCCAAGGTGCTTTG
>CAZZML010000385.1:0-3629 GCA_964654735.1 uncultured Roseivirgaceae bacterium
GGCTAACCCTATTCTTTTCTTCAGCGGCCATCTCTGCAAAGGTATAACTAAAGCCGTTAGGTATAAATATAGGATCGTAACCAAAACCTGCACTTCCATTTTCGGCCAAGGTAATTACTCCTTCTGCACTCCCCTCAAAATAAACAGGTTCTTTATTCTCTAATAATAAAGTAATCACTGTCTTAAATCGAGCCGTTCTGTTTTCAACCCCTTTCATATTTTGAAGGAGAAGCTTCATATTATTTAAAGAGTCAGCAGGCTCACCAGCATATCTTGCGCTGTAAACCCCGGGGGCTCCGTTTAAGGCATCTACTTCTAAGCCTGTATCATCAGCAAAACAGTTAACATTAAAATGAGTTTTAATGTATTGTGCCTTTTCTAAAGAATTGGCTTTCAGCGTGTCGCCAGTTTCAGGAATATCTACAACACAACCAATATCTTTCAGGCTTTTTAATTGAATATTATTACCTACCAATTGCCTTAATTCGTTTAATTTATGGCCATTATTGGTGGCAAAGCATAGCTGCACTGGCATTAATTTACTTGAAGTATTTTAATGTTAAAGATGAGGTTTGCATTGGTCGGAATATTATCACCTACAGCCTTAGGCCCATACCCGTATCCCGAAGGGATGTACAGTGTAAGAGAATCTCCTTCTCTACTATCTAATAAAACTACTTGCCAGCCAGCAATAACATTTCTTAACGTAAAATTCGCACTATCACCAGCATCAAACTCAACACCTGTATCCAAAAGAGTTCCCCTATAAGAAGCAATGAAAGGAATGTCTACTGTATTTATGAACAACCCATTTCCAATTTCGTGCTTTTGAAATTTAACATCCCCATCACAGTCTGGGGGCGTAAAAATCGATCCTGTTTTACAATCCTTTAAAATATTTTGAATATTATTTTCCTCCAAATATGTATCTATTAGTTTAAGGTCAATTGCTAACTGTTCATCAAACGGTAAAGGTACTGGCTCTTCATCCTTTTTACACGAAACACTTATAACAACAACTGCCAAAAAAAATATGAATGCTTTTTTCATAATTATTGTATGTTAACTAGTTCAACATCAAAAATTAACACTTCATTAGGGGCGATAGAACTACCTGATCCTCTTGTGCCATAAGCCAAGCCCGAAGGAACATATAGGGTTGCTTTCCCTCCTTTGCTTAAAAGTGCAATTCCAATATCCCAGCCTTGTATTACTCTTCCTTTTCCCAACTGAAAACTAAACCCTCCAATTGTGTTGGAATCAAACACCGTTCCGTTTAAAAGCTTGCCTGTATAATTTACAACAACTGTATTTCCTGTTGCCGGAAAGCTTCCATCTCCAGTTTTAGTTATTTCATACCTAAGCCCTTCTACAGTTGTTTCTGCAGTAAGACCGTTTTCACTTAAATAATTATCAATTATTTTAATGTCCACATTTAATTGTTCTTCGTATGTTAACTGTGTTTCTTTATTACAACTTGATGTAATAATAACTATAGCTATTAAAAATGCTATTTTATTCATTATTCCTTAATATCAACTAGTTCTACATCAAACATCAACACACTATTAGGCGGTATATTAGCTCCTGCACCCCTTGCTCCATACCCTAATGCTGATGGTATATAAAGTGTTGCTTTAGCTCCTTTACTTAAAAGTGCAATTCCAATATCCCAACCTTTTATAACCCTACCTTGTCCTAGCGGAAAATCAAAAGGAGTGCCATAATCTCTACCTTCTCTATATACGCCACCTGCTTTGGCATCTTCCTCAATGCTGGAGTCAAACATTGTCCCGTCCAATAGTTGACCCGTGTAATTTACTACAACGGTATTACCATTTACTGGTTGTTCTCCATTTCCTTCCTGAGTTATCACATAATACAGTCCCTCTTCAGTAGATTGGGCTTCAATCCCATTTTCTATCAAGAAATCCTCAATAATTTTTGCCTCTGTTGCAACTTGCTCTTTAGCATCTTCTGCCGCTTTGGCTTGTGCTTTTTGACTTCGTTCCATCCTATAAGCTTGGAATTGCTCCTGATTAAAAATTTCTTGTACGCCCATATAAACAGTAATAATACTTTCACTAGAAATACTGTCTGGCAATGGCTGTCTAAACGATTCCTTGAAAATTCTTTCAGCAGGGATTTTAAAAATAATACTATCTCCTTTGCCACATAGCCTAAACCCTTCTTCTAAGCTTCCATTATTTTTAAATACAGAGTCCACATAATTAAGAGGTAAGGCACCTCCTCTGTCTGCACTTGAAAACATTATATTATCATTAGCATCGCTATACGAAACATTTAACATTAAAAAATCTCCATCTTGAGGGCGCTCACCACTTCCTTCTTTAACCTTTAAATATTCAAGCCCTGTATCTGTAGTTATATATTCCTTTTGACCACATGCTGTAAACACAAGAGCCATTAAGCCAAAAATAAAACTGTATTGTTTTTTCCTATTCATAATTTTTTATTTAATTCTGATTTATACATTGGTAATAAGTTTTCAAATTTTTTAATTACTTGCCGCAGGTTCATGCTCTTAGAAACTCCCCCTGCAGCATTAGTATGGCCGCCCCCATCAAAGTTGGATCTTGCAAAATCGTTTACAGAAAATTCTCCTACTGAGCGGAACGACATTTTAACCATACTGTCACTTTCTTTAAAAAGAGCCGCCATTACTATTCCTTTAATAGAAAGTGCATAATTCACAAGCCCTTCTGTATCTCCTTTTTGTGCATTATACTTTTTAAGATCATCTGCAGATAAATAAATATAGGCAACATTAAAGTCTTCTAATATTTCTAGCCTTTGGCTTAGCGTAAAGCCAAGAAGCTTAATTCTATCTACTGAATTGGTATCGTACACCAGTTTGGAAACCCTTGACCCATTAACTCCAATACCCAGCAATTGAGCAATTATTTCATGAATATGTTGCGTAGTATTAGGATGCCTAAAACCTCCTGTATCTGTCATAATACCTGCATAAAGGCACTCACCAGCATCTTTATCTATTGAATTTAACCAGTTAAGCTCCTTTAATAAATCAAATACCAGTTCACAGGTGGCTCCTGCTTCGGTACTCCATTTCATCAAGCCAGCATACTCTTCCGGCTCTCTATGATGATCTATTATTACCTTAGTAGCATTAGATTTAGCAATTTCATCGCCCACTTGGCCAACTCGTTTTAGAGTTGAGTAATCCATACTAAAAATTATATCTGCATCTTTCAATACTTTTTTGCAGGCTTCCGGTTCCCTGTCAAAAACCAACACTTGATCATTCCCTTTCATCCATTTTAAAAAATCAGGAAATGTATTGGGAGAAACAACAGTAACACTATGCCCTTTTTTTTGAAGCACCAATGCAAAACCAAGAGCCGATCCTAACGCATCTGCATCTGGGTTTAGGTGTATAGTTAATACAATATTTTTGGGGTTGCTAAAAAGTTGTTCAAATTGCTTGGTCTCCTGCATATATTATGGAAAGTAAAAATCCTTCTCTATTTGTAAGCGTGCAAAGTTCACATGATTTAAACTAAATGCAAAGAGTAAAAGTTATACTTGAAATTGATAAAATTTAATGATTTAAAGAAAAACCAATTTAATGCCGCTAATCTTTAGCC
>CAZZML010000386.1:0-3628 GCA_964654735.1 uncultured Roseivirgaceae bacterium
AAATAACCATTAACCAAATAACCAATAACTAAGTAGCAATGAAAGTACTCGTTATAAATACAGGAAGCTCCTCCATAAAATACCAATTATTTGCTATGCCAAAGGGTACTGTGCTCTGCACAGGTTTGGTCGAAAAAGTAGGAGAGGATGAAGGCGTTCTTACGCATAAAAAGCACCCTGATTCCGATGAAGAAGTTAAGCATATTGAAACCAACCCAATTAAGAACCACACGGGAGGAATGAATCGCATTGCGGAGTTACTTATTGATTCAGCTTGGGGTGTGCTTTCTTCAGCAAAAGAGGTTGATTTAGTTGGCCACAGGGTGGTACATGGTGGAGAGGCTTTCTCTAGCACTACCGAGATAACTCAAGAAGTAAAAGCTAAAATTAAGGAGCTATCTCCCTTGGCTCCGTTGCATAACCCTGCTAATTTAATTGGCATTGAAGTGGCTGAGCAAATTTTTACTAATGCACGCCAAGTAGCGGTGTTCGATACGGCTTTTCATCACTCATTGCCGGCAGAGGCCTATCGGTATGCCATCCCTAACAGTTTATACAAAGAAAATGGCATTCGTGTGTATGGATTTCATGGCACTTCACATCGTTATATAACAAAAAGAGCTGCAAGTTTATTAAATAAGCCATTGGACAAGCTAAATATTATTACCATCCACTTGGGTAATGGTGCTAGCATGACGGCTGTTAAAAATGGTAAAAGCATAGACACCACCTTGGGTTTAACCCCATTACCGGGGTTGGTAATGGGTACTCGAAGTGGCGATATCGACCCGGGTGTGATTTTCTACTTAAATGAAACCCTTGGGTACAGCCTGCCAGAGATTAAATCATTATTAAATAAAGAAAGTGGTTTAAAAGGACTTGCTGGAGATAACGATATGCGTGGAATAACCGAACGAGCTGAGCAAGGGGATAAAGAAGCGAATTTGGCAATAGCCGTTTACACGTATCGTATAAAAAAGTATATTGGAGCTTATATGGCTGCCATAGGAGCCAAATTAGATGCTATTATATTTACAGCAGGGGTAGGAGAGAATAGTGAAGTCATCAGGTCGATGTCTGTTGACGACCTCAGTCATTTGGGCATTGAAATAGATGCTGAATTAAACAAAGTCAGAAGTGGTGAACGAAAAATATCAACTCTTAAATCTGCAATTGCTATTTGGGTAATTCCTACCAATGAAGAACTGGAAATAGCTAGGCAGGCATTTGAATTAAGGTAGTGATTTTAGACATATTGAACCTGTTCCCATAATTTCCCTTGCCAAAGGTTCTTTTCAATTAGTTTTTCCTCGATTTTTGGAACAATTTCAAAATTCTTCAACCCCCATTTTGGGGCAATTAAAAGATGGTAGGGCGATTGGCTTATAAAACGTTCTATGATAATATCAGGCCTTAGCCGTGCTATAAATTCAGTTATAAAATCTATGTATTCATCAATTGAAAACAAATCGAATTTACCGGGCATATTTTTATATTGAAATGCCATCATCGTATGTTTAACTATTTGAAGATGATGAATTTTAAGGGTATTAATAGGTAATTTAGATAATTCTATGGCATGAAGCAGCATTTCCTCTCTTGTTTCGCCCGGTAAGCCCATAATAATATGCGCTCCCAAATGAAGTCCTTTGTTTTTTGCTACATCGTATGCCGCAATGGTTTCTTCAAAACTATGGCAACGGTTAATCTCTTTTAACGTTCTGTTTAGCGTGCTTTCAACACCAAACTCTAACGAAATATAATGCTTCCTGGCAAGCTCAGCTAAAAAATCTATTAGTTCTTTGCTAATACAATCCGGGCGGGTGCCTATAACTAAACCAATTACCTTTGTATGGTTAATCGCTTCAGTATATAACTTCTTAATTAATTGTATATCGGCATAGGTATTGGTATAAGCCTGAAAATAAGCTAAATATTGTTGTGTTTTATACCTGTCTGCAAAAAATAAAATTCCTTCATCCAACTGCTGAGTAATGCTTTTTTTAGGCTCACAATAATCAGGGTTAAAGGAATTGTTATTGCAATAGGTGCAACCCCCAACTCCTTTGGAGCCATCACGATTGGGGCAGGTGAAACCAGTATCTAACGATATTTTTTGAACCCTTTGGTCAAAAGTTTTTCTTATGTAAGAAGAGTAGTCGTTATATCGTTTATTACCGGCAATCATTTTAAGCTATTTGCCTGCAAAACTAGCAATATGTTTTCTTAGTTGTCTAAAATTGTTTTGCTCCCCAAACAGTCTCATGGGTTTTAGCTGTTTAATCCAATGCCTGACTAATATCCCCAATCAAATCATCTGAATTTTCAACCCCAATAGATAGCCTGACTAAATTATCTGTAATGCCCATTCGCTTTCTGCTTTCGGGGTCAACGCCAATATGTGTCATAGAAGCTGGGTGTTGAGCCAGACTTTCAGTACTTCCAAGACTCACGGCCAGTTTCATTAATTCAAGTTTATTAAGGAAGTTAAACGCTTCTTTTTCTCCCCCTTTAATGGTAAACGAAATCATAGCACCTGGTGCTGTATATTGTTTTTTATACACTAGGTAGTCATGAGTGTCTTTTTTTATCAGCCCTAAGTAAAATACTTTTTTCACCTGCGGGTGCGTGTTAAGAAACTTAGCTACTTCTTGCGCATTTTTAGTTTGCTGATCCATACGAATTTTAAGTGTTTCTAAACTACGGAGCATTAGCCAACAGGTATTTGGGCTTGCCATATTGCCTAAAAAGGTACGCAATACTTTTACACGTTGCATTACTTCTGTATGGCCCGAAACTGCCCCTGCAATTAAATCGCTGTGGCCTCCAATGTATTTCGTGGCCGAATAAAGCACCATATCAGCACCAACCTGTAATGGGTGCGACCATAATGGCCCCATATAGGTATTGTCAACCGCTACATAGGTTTTATGTTCATCCGTGCTAAAGTGAGAGGCTATTTTACTGCACATTTCAATATCAATAATATCGTTGGTAGGGTTGGCAGGTGTTTCTAAATACATCAGTTTGAGCTTATCCTGCTTGCCTGTTTTATTCACTCGTTCAATAATGGCTTCTTTACTGTCGTGGGCATCAAACCCTACACATTCAACACCAATGGTGGGTAAAAAATGATGGATAAAATGGTCGGTTCCTCCATAAGTAGGAAAGCTGAATAATAATAAATCACCAGGCTTTAAAAATTCAAGTAATACCGTACTAATAGCCGACATGCCACTTTCAAAAACAGCACAATTATCGGCTTTATCCCATAATCCAAGCCTGTTCTCCAGAATTTCTAGGTTTGGGTTGTTTATTCTGCTATAGATTAAACCTAGTTCTTCTCCCTCATTTTTATCTCTTAAACCATAAGCGATTTCAAATTGGGCTTTGCCTTCTTCGGCAGTTTTAAACACAAAAGTTGAGGTATTGAAAATAGGTACCTTTACGGCTCCTTCTGATAACTCAGGCTTATAACCATAACTCATCATTAAACTTTCAGGACGCATATTTTTCTTGTTCATTTCTATGTTGGCTTTATATGATTATATCTCTACAAATTTACTATATAAAGAAATTACTGTCATCCGAGTAAAAATCTAACATTAAGAATATCTTAGAAAGACAC
>CAZZML010000387.1:0-3616 GCA_964654735.1 uncultured Roseivirgaceae bacterium
AATCAGCATGAAAATGTGTCAAAAAGATATATTTAATTTTAGCATCATCTGCTTCTGCCATTCTTAGGTATGGCTCTGTTTCTCTTAATGGGTCAATTATTGCCACTTCTCCATTAGACTCTATATAATAAGCCATCTCTGCAAGGCATCCCGTAAATAATTGTTCAACTTTCATATCTTATATTTTAGTTATAATTTTTTATTTTAGTCTTTCAAAGTTAGTTAAAATTACAATTTCTTATGTAACTGATGTTACATTTTGTTGATTTTTAACGTTTTATTTGTTTGATTGTTTAATATATTTCTGAAATTTCTTTTCTACAGATTCTTCATTGCACATAGATTCATAACAATCTACTGCTTCTTGTATGCTCATAAAACAATGGTCAAAACTAATTTTATCAATCACCCCTCCTTTTTCCATAGCATCTCGTACAGGACCTTTCATCCCAGAAAAAGCAATTTCTACTCCTTTTGATTGGTATAGGTCAATTACATCTAGTAAGGCATGAACTCCTGAACTGTCGAGATTATTCATACTTTCACCATCAATGATGATTATTTTGAGTTTTTCACCTTTTTCTGCAACCAATTCTTCTAATTTATCTTTAAAAAATGTCGTATTGGCAAAATATAATTGTGCGTCAAAACGAACGATTAATAAATCTTCTTTAAGGACAACATCTTCACCAAAGCGAACAATGTTTCTATAAAAATGTGTGCCATGTATATTTGCCAATACAGCTACATGTGGTCTTGTGGTTTTTAATATTACCATTGCCAATGATAAAATGACCCCTAAACTAATTCCTTTTTCAATTCCGATAGTTAATGTTGCTATAAATGTAATTACCAATAAGAAAAAATCTGTTCTGTTACTTTTCCATAAATGAATGGCTTCTTTATAGTCTATTAATCCGAAAACAGCTACCATAATAACGGAAGCCAGAATAGCTTTAGGAAGATTATAAAACAATGGTGTTAAAAATAATAATGTTACAATAATTAATACTGCACTAATTAAAGGTGCCAACCCTGTTTTTGCTCCAGCTTGATCGTTAACTGCGGTTCGGGAAAACCCTCCTGTTGTAGGAAAAGATTGAAAAAATGAACCAAATACGTTTGCTAATCCCAATGATATTAACTCTTGATTAGGCAATACTTTATAATCTCTATGTTTTGTTTGTATTGCCTTTGCAACTGCTATACTTTCCATAAAACTTACCAAAGCAATGGTCAACGCCATCGGAACTAACAACTGAATAATCTCTAAATCGAAAAGAGGAATTTGAAATTTGGGCAATGTACTAGGAATATCTTTAATTATTTTTACCGAATACGCTCCTTCTCCTAATCCAAATATTGACACTATCGCTATTCCAAAAATCACAGCAAATAACTGACTTGGCAATGATTTATTAATCTTTTTTATGCCCATAATAATCAAAATACCTGCAACACCGATAGCAAAAGAAGTCCAATTTATTTCTGCAAATTTATCAAATGCATTCACTAGTATTTCGTTGATATGATGACTACGCGGAATATCAATACCTAGTAAGCTTTTTAATTGACTCAGTCCTATTATCAGCGCTGCAGCGGAAGTAAAACCGCTTACTACTGGATGTGATAAAAAATTTACCAAAAACCCTAAACGAAATAATCCCAATGAAAACTGAATTGCACCCACTAAAAATGCTAATAAGATGGCATATAAAATATAATCAGAAGCAGACAAACCTTCAAATGAGCCTATAGCTGTTGCCGTTAATAAAGAGACCATAGCAACTGGCCCGACTGCTAATTGTCGGGAAGTACCCAACAAAGCATAAATAATAATCGGAACAATGGAAGCATACAAACCATAAACGGCTGGCATTCCTGCTATGGAAGCATATGCCATGCCCTGAGGTATTAGCATCACGCCTACGGTTAAACCAGCACCAATATCACCTTTAAGCCATTCTTTTTTATAGTCAGGCAACCAATCTAATATTGGAAGTATTGATTTTAAATTCATTGAGTATTGATTATTTTAGTTGTGCAAAGGTACTAACTAAATATAATGGTTATGTAATTCGAGTTACTTAACGTAGTCAGGGTTTCACTCAGAGTGAAACCCTGACTGTATCCGCTTAATATTAAGAACATTCCTCAAAAGCCCCTACTTTACAAGGCTGATTTATTTTTTTATGAATTTCTGTGATTGCTGTTTTCTTATCTTTAAAGAAAATATTTTGTCCCATTTTCTTTATAAATCCACCCTTTTTAAGAACATCCTGACTTACAGTTTTTAACCCGGCGATATAGATTCCTCCTCTGTTTTGCTGCCATTTTAATATTTCATTGCTCAACCATTCTGCCGCTGCTAAATCAATAAAATTAATACCGTCACCTGCAATTAATACATGCTGAATATTGTTTTCTTCATATAAATTTGAAAGGAAATCTGATATTTTTTCAATGGATCCGAAATATAATGAACCGTCAATGCGGAGTATTTTCATGTTAGAGCACTCTAAAGCATCTCTATCCCGGATTTTATTTATTAATCTTCTCTGACTATCAACTGCCAATGTTGCAATATTGGGTTTTGAGGTACGCTCCATATAAAAGAAAAAAGAAGCAAAAATCCCTGCTAACAATGCAAATTCTAGATCAAAAAACAAGGTTCCCAATAAGGTAATTGCCAGTACAATTAATTCTCTTCCACTACTCTTAAAAACTTGCTTTATATGATGAAAATCAATTAAATTATATCCTACTAACAAGATGATTCCTCCCATTGCTGCCTTTGGTAAAAAAGAAGCATATTTAGCAAACAATAATAACACTGCCATTAGAAATAAGGATGCAAATATTGCCGACATTGGTGTTTTTGCACCTGCTTGATGATTTACTCCAGAACGCGTAAATGAACCTGACCCTGCATAACTTGAAAAGAAACTTGCCATTAAATTAGATAGACCTTGGCCAATAAATTCTTGGTTTCCATCAATTTTTTGATGTGTGTGTAACGCAATAGCTCTACCAATAGCAACGGCTTCTATTAAACCTAATAATGCCAAGACCATAGCACCTGAACTTAATTTGCTGATATTTTCATAAGATAAATCGGGCATTCTAAACGGTGGTAAGTTTGAAGGAATATCTCCAACCGTTTGTATTCCATTAGTATCGCCTCCTAATACAATTGCCAAGACGCTCCCCAATACCATTGCAATTAACATATAATATCTTGACAATGGCTTAATAAAAAGTTTGATGATTAATGCAATGACTAAAGTTCCAATAGCAACTAAAAACACATACCAATTTGTT
This sequence comes from uncultured Roseivirgaceae bacterium, assembly GCA_964654735.1. Lineage (GTDB taxonomy): Bacteria > Bacteroidota > Bacteroidia > Cytophagales > Cyclobacteriaceae > JAKISE01. The sequence goes on from CAZZML010000387.1 coordinate 3,322, forward strand.
TCTGAAATATGCTTACCGATATAAGTTACAATTTCCACAATGGTACTTCCTTGTGGTACTTTAATTCCGAATACATGTTTTAATTGTTTAAAGGCAATTAAAATTCCTGCTCCAGCTGTAAAACCAATAATTACAGAATGTGATACAAAATTTACCAATTTACCCATTCGGGCAAGTCCCATTGCAAATTGAAATAATCCTGCTAAAAATGTCAGTACTAAAGCGAGAGACACAAAAGTTTCTAAATCGGTTTCGGGATTTACAAATTTTACTAATGTAGAATACACTACAATGG
>CAZZML010000388.1:0-3616 GCA_964654735.1 uncultured Roseivirgaceae bacterium
CCCCAATGAATAATGCGGGTTAACCTTTTATACCCGGAAACACTGTGCCTAATACTTGAAAGAAAAACATAGAAACGTAATCTATTTTTTTCATTCTACAAACCACAACAGTTCCATATAAAGTTGACAAAAACACTTCGCTTAATTGCTGAGAGCTAACACTTAATGTAGATTGTTTCTTAAAAACGATGTCGAGCATTTGCTGCTCTACCAATTGATCAAAAGAAATAATTTCATAGTTAATATCCGTAGCTTCTGGAAAAAATAAAAGTCGTTCAGCTGGTTTAACGTGTATTGGATTTACATAGGTAGTAGAATCAGTAAAGTAATGAATTAAGCCCAATACCATCGAGGGCCGTTTGGTGTACTCAGAGGCAAAATGTTGCACAATAACATTAAGGGCTTTCATCCCTTCAATTTTGCTCTCTGTAATTTTTATGATTAGGTTGAGGGTGAGAATGCTTCTATAGTAAAGTAACAAATCTACCTTTGATGTAAAATATTTAAAAAAAGTAACTTTACTTATTCCAACATTTTTACAAATTTCAACAACTTGTATATCAGCAAAATTTCGGCTTTTTGACTCATTTAACACATATTTCAATGCCTTAAATTTAATTTTAGCTGCATTTTGTTCTCGCTTTGTAGGCATAATCTTTACTTAGGTAAACAAATATACAATTTTGTATTTAATCGTTTTTTTGTAGTTTCAAGTCCTAATTCAAAATCCCATGCAAAAATCTATTTTTACCCTTCTAGCAATCCTCCTGTTTTTTAGTTGCAACACTGCTGAATCGGATAAAAATAACCAAGTTTCAGAAACCGGTCTAATTACTGAAAAGGCAATGGTTGTTACCGCTCACCCAATCGCCTCTAAAGTGGGTAAGGCAATTTTGGCCAAAGGTGGAAATGCTGTTGATGCTGCCGTGGCAGTACAGTTTAGCTTGGCTGTAGTTTTTCCGTTTGCTGGCAATATTGGTGGTGGTGGCTTTATGGTGTACCGAGATAAAGATGGGAATGCTGCAACCTTAGATTTTAGAGAAATGGCTCCCGCCAAAGCCCATAAAGGCATGTACCTCGATTCTGCCGGAAATGTTATTAAAGACCTAAGCATCCGTGGGCATTTGGCAGTAGGCGTACCGGGCTCGGTAGATGGTATGGTGGAAGCACATAAAAAATATGGTTCTCTACCTTGGGCCGAATTAGTTCAACCTGCCATCGATTTAGCCACAATCGGATTTTCTGTAACCAAAAGAGAAGCAGATGGCTTTAACAGAATTAGAGAGTCATTAGAAGAATTAAACACCATCGCCCCTACTCATTTAATTAAAGAGTGGAATGAAGGCGATACTATCACTCATTTAGAACTCGCTTCTACATTAGTAAGGATTCGAGATAAGGGCAAGGCTGGGTTTTACGAAGGCGAAACTGCCCAATTACTTATTGAAGAAATGGAACGAGGTAAAGGATTTATCACCCAAGGAGATTTAGATAATTACCATTCGATTTGGAGAAACCCTGTTACCAGCACCTATAAAGACTACAACATAATTACGATGCCTCCCCCATCTAGTGGCGGTATTGCATTAACTCAATTGCTTCAAAGTGTTGAATCGTTTGACTTGAAAAAAATGGGGCATAATTCTGCTGATTATGTACACTTATTAACCGAAGTAGAACGCAGAGTATATGCCGATAGAGCTGAGTACCTTGGAGATATGGACTTTTATAATGTACCAATCAAACAATTAACAACTCCTTTTTACAATAAAGAAAGAATGGCAAGTTTTGACCCCAATAAAGCTACATCATCAGACAGTATTGGCAGTGGAAACATATTATTAGAAAGTGATCAAACTACGCATTTCTCTATTGTAGATGCAGAAGGAAATGCTGTAGCCATTACCACTACACTAAATGGAGCCTTCGGCTCTAGAGTGGTTGTGGGCAAAGGCGGTTTCTTTTTAAATAATGAAATGGATGATTTTAGCATTAAGCCTGGAGTGCCTAATATGTTTGGGCTAGTGGGCGGTAAAGCCAATGCTATTGCTCCTGGTAAACGAATGCTTTCTTCGATGACACCAACCATAGTAGAACATAATGGTAAATTGTTGATGGTGTTAGGCTCACCGGGAGGTGCCACTATTATTACATCTGTTTTTCAAACATTTTTAAACGTGGCAGAGTTTGATATGACCATGCAAGAAGCCGTGAATGCTCAAAGAACGCATAGCCAGTGGCTACCCGATGTAATTATGTATGAAAGAGGTGCTCTATCTGAGGAAGTTATAAAAAAACTTTCAACTATGGGACATAAATTACTCGATAGAGGAAACATTGGACGTGTAGATGCAGTTAAAGTACTAGATAACGGTAAACTAGAAGGAGGTGCCGACCCAAGAGGAGATGACTTAGCTGCAGGATTTTAATTAAGAAGTTAGATTATTAGATGCTAGACATTAGAAGTGATACTTCCGACTTCTAGTTTCCATCTTTAACCTGAATAATTCAGGTTAAGCCTTGAAAATAAAAATTAAACAATAAACCAATTTTAAACTTCGGATTAAAATATCCGACCAACTAAACAACAATCAATTATGAAAAAAGTATTATTACTAGCAATCTTAGCAACGTTTTATCTAGGGGCTAACGCACAAATTGAAACTCCTGCCGCAAGTCCTGCAGGTAGCACTTACTCGAAAGTAGGATTAACTGATGTTACCATTGACTATTTCCGACCAAAGATGAAAGGTAGAACTATATTTGGTGCAGGAGATGATGCTCTTGTCCCATTTGGAAAGTTATGGAGAACAGGTGCCAATGAAGGTACAATAATTACTACCAGTACCGATATTAAAGTAGAAGGGCAAGATTTACCTGCAGGTGAATATATGCTGTTAACCATTCCTAGTGCTGATAGCTGGACTGTTATCTTTTACAAAGACAAGAGTATTGGTGGCAATATGACTGCTCATAAAGATGAAGACAACCAATTAAAAGTGACTGTAAAACCTGCTAAACTTACAGAAGCTGTAGAAGATCTTACCTTCAGCATTTCAGATATTAGTGAGGATAATACAAAAGCTGCTATTCAATTAGCTTGGGCAAATACTTCGGTTAAAGTAGGCATTGAAGTTAATTTTGATGATGTTGTAATGGCTGATATTAAAGCAAAAACTACCATAAACGATCGTAATTATGCTGCTGCTGCCAACTATTATTTTAATAATGATAAAGATTTAGCCCAAGCACTAAAATGGATGGATATGTACTTAGAAAATCATCCCAAAGAATTTTGGAACGTACACACCAAAGCTAAAATTCAAGCTAAATTGGGAGACAAAAAAGGAGCAAAAGAAACTGCTAAACAATCTTTAGAACTAGCCAAAGCAAGTGAAAGAGGTGATTTTGGATATATCAAGCGTAATGAGGAGCTAATTAAATCTTTGTAAGATGAACAGGTTAGCTTCAGCTTTACTTGTAGTGGCATTGGTTTCGACCAGTGCCATTGCACAAAAACTTCAGCCAAGTCCTAAATCTGTGCTTAGTCAAATAGTGGGTACCACAGAAATTAAAATTGATTACCACAGACCTGGACTGAAAGGTAGAACCTTAG
>CAZZML010000389.1:0-3607 GCA_964654735.1 uncultured Roseivirgaceae bacterium
GTATTACATAGAATAATCAACCACCATCCTGCTCATCGCCTTAATACCAATAACTAAGGCATCATCCTCTACATAAAAATCCGGAGTATGATGAGAAGGCGCATCTTCGGGTTTTACATTTACTGGAGTACCTCCTAAAAAGAAATAAAATCCGGGTACCTCTTGCTGAAAGAAAGAAAAATCTTCTGCCCCTGTTACTGCGGGCACAAGGTTGACATTATCTGTGCCTACCACACTTTGTAAGGTTGGCAGCATTTTAGCGGTTAAGTCCACATCATTAAATGTGATTGGATACCCTTCACGAATATTTACTTCAACGGTAGCTCCGTTACTTTCTCCAGTTTTAATAGCAATTGTTCTTAGCCGTTCAAAAATTTTATCTCTCATATTATTATCAAGGGCTCTAATGGTTCCTACTAGTTTCGCTTCTTCAGGAATAATATTGCTTCGCACACCACTATGAATCATCCCAAAGGTAACAACCGCAGCTTCTTGCGTTAGTGGCATATTTCTGCTCACAATGGTTTGTGCATTATTAATTATTTGAGCAGCCGTTACGATGGGGTCAATGCTACTCCAAGGGCGAGAACCATGTGCTTGTTTTCCGTGTATAATAATTTCAAATTCATTGGCACTTGCCATGGTGCCTCCTGGCTTATAATTAATTTGCCCAACATGTGTACCCGATGAAATATGCAATCCAAAAATAGCTTCCACATCCGGGTTTTTTAATACCCCTTCTTTAACCATGAGTTTGGCACCACCTTCTTCGCCCTTAGGTGCTCCTTCTTCGGCAGGTTGAAAGATGAATTTTACGGTTCCTTTCAGTTCTGATTTTATGGTTGTTAACACCTCTGCAGTACCCATTAAAATAGCAATATGCGTATCGTGTCCACAAGCATGCATTACAGGTACCTCATTGCCATTATATTCTCCAATGGCCGTTGATTTCCAAGGAGAATCTACTCTTTCAAGAACAGGTAAACCATCAATATCGGCTCTTAGGGCAACTACCGGCCCAGGTTTCCCTCCTTTAAGGATGGCCACAACACCTGTTTTGGCTACATTGGTTTGCACTTCTAAGCCCAATGATTTAAGGTGGGCAGCAATATACTCTGCTGTTTTAAATTCACGGTTCGAAAGCTCAGGATTTTGATGTAAATGGTGTCTCCATTCAATGGTTTTGGCTTCTACCTGCTCTGCAAGAGACTCTACTTTTGCTTGTAGTTTAGATTTTTTGGGTGGGTTGGTGAATGCAACCAGAATTCCTATAAGGAATAAAAAAAATATTTTTTTGACCATAACAAAATAGGGTTAAGATGAGGAAAACGCTAATGTAACCAATTTTTATCGAGTAGTTTGCCCCCTTTTGATGAATGGAGAATTAATCGACCATTATCCTTTCTACTCTGGCGCTAATATTTGTAAGAATTTCGTAAGGAATGGTTTCTCCTCGTTTTGCTAACTCTTCAATTTTAATGTTGGCACCAAAAAGTTCTACTACATCCCCTGGTTCACAATCTGTATTAGTTACATCAACCATTACTAAATCCATACAGATTGTGCCAACAGTTTTGGCTCTTTTCTTGTTAATTAAAACTTCGGCATTCCCGTTGCCAAAAATGCGAAGGTAGCCATCACCATACCCAACACTTAGGGTTGCTATTTTTCCGTCATTTGGTAAGCTGCCTTTACGACCATAGCCAATAGTTTCTCCTTTTTTTACCTCAATTATTTGTAATATGTTGCATTGAAATGTGGCAACTGTTTTTAGTTGGCTGTTTAGTTGGTTTGCAGAGTCATATCCATAAATACCTATCCCCAGACGTACCATATCGTATTGGTACTGTTTAAACCTGATGGCTCCACCTGTAGGCATTAGGTGTTTAAATGGTTTGGTAGTAAGCCCTTCGAAGAGTAGCTCAAAACATGTGTTAAAATAGGTTGCTTGTTGATGCGTAAATTCATCATGTTTAGGTTCTCCTGGAGCTACAACATGAGCAAAGGAGCTAACTACTGTTACTTTTGATTGATTAATAAGGGTAATAATGTCCTCTAATTGATGCTGTAACAGGCCAAGTCTCTTCATTCCGGCATCAATTTCTAAATGCACTCGTATGGGTTGGTTTAAGGCAACAGCCTCTTTTACCATTTCAATGGAATAAAGCACAGGCTCAAGGTTTTGGTTAGCCATTTTTGCAAGCTGTTGAGAGGTGCTTGCCATTACAAATATTGGCTTTGTAATGCCGTTTTCTCTAAGCTCAAACCCATTGGCAGGGAAAGCAACTCCAAAATAATCTACTTTGTTTTCAACTTCTTTAGCAACCAATAAATTATCTGTACCGTAGCCATTGGCTTTAACCATTAGCAATATTTTTGTGTTGCTATCTAGCTCACTGCGGTAAGTGGCAATATTTGCTAAGAGTGCCGATTTACTAATCAGCAATTGCGCATTGGAAGTGTGTTCTTGATTCAAGTATTTAGCTGGCAAAGTAGTGGGAGCAAAGATATTACTACTAAACTAATCTATGCCCATTTGGCACAGGCATATCTACAGTAGAAAGAGCAATATGTCCATTTTCATCTTTAAACCCCGTTACCAATACTTCTGAACGAATGGAGCCAATTTGCTTAGGCTCAAAATTTGTCACACAAATCACTTGTTTGCCCACCAGATCTTCCAATTGGTAAAGGTTTGTAATTTGTGCGCTCGATTTTTTAATTCCCAGCTCTCCTAAATCTACATGTATGATATAGGCAGGGTTGCGTACTTCTTTAAATTCTTCTGATTTAATAATAGTGCCAACATGTAATTCTACTTTTTCGAAATCTTGCCAGGTTATAATCATTCTCTTTTGTTAAAATATGTTAATGCCGTAACTTTATAAACGGCACTCCGTATATTTACAAGTGCCTAACCGTATTACTATGCTTAAGAACATTTTAACTTTATTAATCTTGGTTTTCTTAGTTGGTCTTGGTGGTCAAACTTTAGCAGCAACAGAACCTAAAGCTAGTGTTGATCCTAAGCTGGAATCAGATAGTACAAATGTAAAAAATAAGGAGCTAATTACGGTTAATCAGGCAAAACCAACAGCTACCTCAAATACAAATACCAGTTCTAAATTAAGTTTTTGGGAATCGGAAGAGGAAGTTGAAGAAGACTCCTCCAATTCTGCCCTTTCGTTTAACTTTATCTATTACATTATAGAAAAGTTTAAATTTCAAGTAGAGTAAGTTAATTATCGCACTCTTTATACCACCAAATGTTGTAGCTTGATTGAACGTATTCTTAATCAGATCATATTTTAACAAAGCTGAATTCAAGACCAAAAAGAAATAGATTTTTTAGAACGACTTCAAACAAAAAAGATAACCCCTAAATTAGGAGACTACGCAAAAGTTGAAGTTGGAATTACGACAGGTTCAAATCCGTTTTTTACTGTACCCCTTTCGACTGTGCAATTTTACAATTTAGAGAAATACGCAAAACCATTAGTTGGTAGAAGTGTACAAGTTCCAAGTGCGATTTTCACTGAAAAAGATTGAAAAAAAATTACTATCATCCGAGTAATTAAAATTTGACCTAAAAAAGGTAGTTTATGAT
>CAZZML010000390.1:0-3605 GCA_964654735.1 uncultured Roseivirgaceae bacterium
ATGGTTGGCAATTGGAATGCGTAATAGATTATTCATGAATTATTCAGGCTAAGGACAAAAATTAAATAGAACATAGATAATTAACACAGATTGATAAAATAATAAAACTAAGAACGAATGAACAAGTTTAAAATATTCATTACCCCTACATTTAATATAAAATACCACATTATCTTTTTTGCCTGTCTTTTTATTTTGAATGGAAAAGGAAGGGTTCTAGCTCAGGATAAACCTGATGACCTGACAAAATACACACCTGCTTGGATAAAAGATGGCTTTGCTAATGGCGGAGCTTCACACGAACCCTGGATTTTTCAGGTAAGACGAAACTCTTCTAAGTTTAACCAGTGGCAAAAAGAAGAATACGACTACCAGTTATCCGAAGCCTTTATTAAAGAACTTGCCGAGGCGGGGGTTACTGTTTACCATGTAGGGTTGTACAAAGGGTTTGGTTTTGAAATAGAAAAAGAATACATGGATAAAGTGGCAAAAGCAGCGGAATTTGCTCACAAATACGGGTTAAAAGTTGATACGTATATTCAATGGAGCTCATTGTTTTACGAAACATTTTTCGCTGAATTTCCGGAAGCAGAAGAAGATGTTTGGTATCAGGTGGAGGAGAGCGGGAAACCCATAATGCTTACCTATGGTTATCAGCAATCTTTTCGTTACCGGCCGAGCTTTAACCACGATGGTTACATGAATTTTCTTAAAGAAAAAATTATAAGATATGCGATAGAAACTGTAAAATCAGATTTTCTTCATTTTGATAACTATGATCAAAATTTTCCTCCGGAAGCCGATTTCAACCCGGTAACCATCACTGCTTTTCGAAAATACCTTACCGATAAGTATGCTACTAAGCAAGAACGCCTAGAGCGGTTTGGCTTTAACGATCTTTCTTATATTTTACCACCCAAATGGAACAAAGACAACCCTGCTGATAAAATGCTTACTGTAAATGATCCTGTAATACAGGAATGGATAGATTTTCGATGCTGGACATTTACCACACGATTGGCCGAATGTGTGAAATTTGCCCGTTCGCTAAATAAGGAAATTGCTATAGAAACTAACCCACATGGCTTGCTTGGAAGCAACAGAGCATGGGAAGCAGGACTTAACCATCCTGATTTTATGCAATACACAAATGCAATCTGGTCTGAAGACCCCAATAACCCTAAATGGGAAAACGGAGTGGCAACGGGAAAGTTTCGTCATTTTAAATTAGGGAGAACTACCAATAATTATATATTTACCTATCACACTAAATCTAATGATTATGCCGAAAATTTAGCATTAAACCGAAATATAGGCTGGGTTGGGTTTGGAGTTCCTGAAGGCGTTGGAAAAAAATACCTCGATTTTTGGCACGCAAATAAAGAGCTATATACCAATATGCAAGGAGCCGAAAAAGTGGCAGTTCTAAGGAGTTATCCTTCTATGTCTTATAATATTCAGGAAACTCAGGTAGCTGTTAATATGGCCGAGCAAGCATTGCAACAAAGGCAAATTCCATTTGATATAATTTTTGACCAGCAATTGGAACAACTATCTAAATATCAGGTGTTGGTTCTTGCCAGTCAGGAAAGCCTTACTGATGAAACCATAGAAGCCATTAAAACCTTTGTGGCAAACGGAGGGGGGCTTGTAGCTACAGGCCATACAGGCGTGTTTGATGGTTGGAGAAGAGAAAGAAAGCAAAGTATGCTGGCAGCCATGTATTCAGAAAAAAATATTATTTCAGAAAAAAATATGTGGGAAAGCAACCTGTCTTTTCAATATAAAAAAGGGAGAGTTATTTATTTATCTGATTTAATTCAACCCGAAGGAGAAGTAAAATTAGGATTTGTAACCAAATGGATGATGCCCGTAAATGCCAATGAGTTGGAGGCTAATATATATTGGGCTGCAGGAGAAGGGCTTCCGTTGCGAGTTTCAGCACCCGAATGGGTTGGTGTATCGCACGATACTCAAGGAAAAAAAGATATTATACACCTTTGGAATTACAAAGACAATGAGAATATTGGTGGCATTACATTGGCATATAAAGGAAAAATTAAAAAAGCGTGGGCAGTATCACCCGATGATAAAGCCAAATCGTCCATCCCCTTTACCGAAGAAAATGGATTAACAATACTAAAAATAGCAAACCTGAAAGTGTATAAAATAATTGTTTTAGAAAAATAAATAATAAGGTTAGCCACTGTCCATATTAGCACTGAATAAAGGTTGGTAAAGACACAAACCTTGGCACGGAGAATTACTATTAGAATTAAAAAGAATAGATATGAACACATATTCTGTACAGTTGCCTAAGCAGGAAAAATGTATTCTAATAAAGAAAGAAAATGAACAGACCTAAAAGATTATTGGCCTTGGATGTTTTTCGAGGGTTAACCATAGCCCTAATGATAATAGTTACCAATCCGGGTAGTTGGGATTATGTGTATGCCCCGTTACGCCACGCAACATGGGATGGCTGCACCCCCACCGATCTGGTGTTCCCGTTTTTTATGTTTATTATGGGTTCGGCTATGTGGTATTCGTTTAAAAAAATAAACCATACCCTGTCAAAACCAGTGGCTGTAAAAATTTTAAGACGTACACTGGTTATATTTTTAATTGGGCTGGCTATAAACATGTATGCCTCATTTAGTTTTGATATAAGCCATTTGCGTATTATGGGAGTTATGAACAGGATAGCTCTTGGTTATGGAATTGCTGCGTTTATTGTTTTGGGGTTGCATTATAGGTATGTAAAAATAGCAACAGGGGTAATATTATTAGGGTATTGGGCATTACTCGCTTTGTTTGGGGGTAGCGAACCATATTCTCTGGAAGGCAATTTTGTGGGTACGTTCGACCAGTTTGTTTTAGGAGCCAATCATATGCAAGGTTATAAGGGAATACTGTTTGATCAAACAGGGTTGCTGGCTACCTTACCTTCCATTGCCACCGTGCTTTTAGGGTATATTGCTGGCAGATTAATCGACTTATCAAAAAATATACACGTTGCCGTAAAGCAGCTTTTTATTTATGGCCTGTTAGGAATTATTGTTGGCGTAGTCTGGGGTTTTCTTTTTCCTATAAACAAGCCTTTATGGACTAGCTCCTATGTTGTTTATACTGCAGGTTTTGCAATGGTACTCCTTGGGATTTTTCTTTGGGTTATAGATGTAAAAGGATACAAAAAATGGACAAAACCTTTGCAGGTTTTTGGGATGAACCCTTTATTTATTTACGTTTTTGCCGTTTTTCTTGCTATTTCCTTGCGTATCAAACTAGCCCATTCTCCTTCTGGAGATAGTATCTCAATAACCGACTGGATTTACACTTCCTTTTTTCAAACGGTAGCTGGCAATATGAACGGATCGTTACTATATGCCTTATCATTTGGCATTATTTGCTGGTTGTTAGGTTGGGTTATGTATCGAAAAAAGGTGTTTATAAAGATTTAGGAGTAACTTTTACGATAGTTTTTCCCTATCAGAGGGAGAAAACCTGCTGTTGTTCTTTCTGAGTATATTTACGCTTTGGCTTAATTCACTTTCTTCTTTTTCATTCTGAGGCCATAGCCGAAGAATCTTCTACACCACAGCTCT
>CAZZML010000391.1:0-3605 GCA_964654735.1 uncultured Roseivirgaceae bacterium
CTGGCAGACACTTAAAATGCTCATAACAAATATTCATGAATTAATCAGGCTAAACAGAAACGAACCAAAATTGATTGCGAAAGCAACAACCTCTATGATAATTATTTAAAATTTATAGTGATTAAACACTCCTCACTTTAAACTCTAACCCCCCAACTCTAAAGTACTAATAGTGCCCCAACCTAGTCATTTACTTAAACAACGATTTGCGTTTGAACCCACAGCCGGGCAACTCAAATTATTCGATTTAATGGATGATTTTTTAAATCCAGACCACCCTTCCGAAATTTTAGTATTAAAAGGCTATGCAGGTACCGGTAAAACCAGTCTGATTCCTGCCTTAGTGGAGGTGTTGCCTCTTTTTAATTTTAAGTATTTACTTATGGCGCCAACAGGTAGGGCGGCAAAAGTAATGTCGGGCTATACCAAGCGTTCCGCTTTTACTATTCATAAAATAATATTTAAACAAATTGCAGATCCGGGTAGTGGGTTATTAAAATTTAGTCGGTTAAAAAACTATAATAAGAATACTGTTTTCGTAGTAGATGAGGCTTCAATGCTTTCTGAAGATGATAATTACGGTCAGGCTGGGGTGCTAAGCCAACTAATGGATTTTGTGTTTGAGCATCCCACAAATAAATTAATTTTAATAGGCGATACAGCCCAATTACCTCCAGTAGGGCAAGATAAAAGCCCCGCTTTAGATAGGCAGTTTATAGAACATAAATTTAAACGATCTGCTCTGGAAGTTGAACTTACCGAAGTTATGCGACAACAGCAAAATTCTGGAATTTTAATAAATGCGACCAATTTAAGAGCTCAGCTCAAAACCAACACTGTTAATATTCAACTAGAAACCAAGCAGTTTAAGGATGTTTATAAAATGACTGGCGAAAAGTTAGAAGATGGGCTGCGGTACTCGTACGATAAATATGGCTCTGAAAATACAATGGTAGTGTGTCGTTCGAATAAATCTGCCTTATTATTTAATAATCATATTCGTATGGGCTTGCTATACAGGCAAGAAGAGGTGGAGGCTGGCGACCATTTAATGGTGGTGCGAAACAATTATCATTATGTGCCAGAAAATTCGCCTTCTGGGTTTTTAGCCAATGGCGATTATCTATGGGTTAAAAAAATGGTGAATACCGAAGATATGTATGGTTTTCGATTTGCAACACTTGAGTTTCAACTAGTAGATTTACCAGAGGCAGAACCCTTTGAGGCAAAGGTTATTTTAGATACGCTGCATACCCATACGCCTGCATTAACTCCCGAACAAAATAAAGAGCTGTATGCAGCAGTGTTGGAAGACTACCGGGACATAACGAATAAAAAGCTATTGAATGAAAAACTTAGAGAAGATCCCTACCTCAATGCGCTTCAAATAAAATATGCCTATGCTGTAACCTGCCATAAATCGCAAGGAGGCCAATGGAAATCTGTATTTGTAGATCAAGGATATATAACCGAAGAGCAAATAAATAAGGAGTACATTCGTTGGCTTTATACGGCTATAACCAGAGCTTCAAACGAATTATATCTTGTTAATTTTAATCAAAAGCTATTTAAGAATTAAATAAAGAGGTAAATCTAAAGGCAACATAGTATTATTGAGGTCAAAATACAATATGATGAAGAGAATACTCGCACTTTTAATGTTTGTATCCACGGTTGGATTAGCACAAGAAGAAACGGCAACTGTACCAGGTCCTGTAATTACTTTTGAAGAAATGGAGTTCAATTTTGATGACATAAATCAAGGCGACAAGGTAGAGCATGTGTTTAATTTTGAAAATACAGGTGATACTCCCTTGATAATTACAAATGTGCAAACAACGTGTGGTTGCACTGCCACTAACTGGGAACGAGAACCAATTTTGCCAGGCACGAAATCGTCTATTACAGTAAGCTTTAATAGTGCAGGTAAAATGGGAAGGCAAAATAAGGTAATTACTATTATTTCAAACTCCGTTGCTCCTTTAAATCAAATTAAAATCACAACAAACATCCTTCCTCCTAAGAAGGAAGATTAATGCAAATGCATTAAGCAATTAAATACAATCGATTGAAATTTTCAGAATTTAATTTTCAAGATTCTCTTCAAGAGGGAATCAGTGCCATGGGGTATGAAAACGCCACCCCAATACAAGAATTAGCGATTCCTATTGTGTTAAAAGGCAAGGATATTATTGGGTGTGCACAGACAGGTACAGGTAAAACAGCTGCTTTTTTGTTGCCAGTAATTGAGCATATTCTAAAGAATAAAACCAAGGGAGTAGCAGCCCTAGTTATTGTACCTACTCGTGAGCTGGCTATTCAAATAGACCAGCAAGTAGAAGGCTTAGGTTATTTTACTGGGGTGGGTTCTATGGCTATATATGGTGGAGGTGATGGCTCTTCTTTTGAGCAGGAAAAGCAAGCCTTGTCAGGTGGAGCAGAAATTATTATTGCTACCCCTGGTCGCCTAATCTCTCACTTAAACATGGGCTATGTAAAATTTGATACCGCTCAATTTTTAATTTTAGATGAGGCTGATCGTATGCTGGACATGGGTTTTTACGAAGACCTTGTAAAAATTGTAAATCATATGCCTGAAAAAAGGAAAAATTTACTTTTCTCAGCTACTATGCCTCCCAAAATAAGAAAGCTGGCCAATACTATTTTAACCGATCCCGAAGAAGTAAATATTGCGATTTCTAAACCCGCATCAGGAGTTGTCCAAGGAGCGTTTATGGTGTATGATAGCCAAAAAATTGGGTTGATTGCCCATTTATTATCTGCCAAAGAAATGGAAAGCGTAATTGTTTTTTGTTCTACAAAAAAGGATGTCACCCTTGTAACAGCTGCTCTTAAACATAAAAAACTTTCGGTAGAAGGTATTAGCTCCGATTTAGAGCAAACTGAACGAGAGAAGATTTTACGACTCTATAAAAATAAGCAGGTAAAAGTACTTGTGGCCACTAATATTATGGCACGTGGTATCGACATTGATAGTATAGAGCTTGTTATAAATTACGATGTGCCTAAGGATGCGGAAGAATATGTACACCGAGTGGGCAGAACAGCTAGAGCAAATGCGCAGGGCATTGCATTTACTTTAATTACCGAGAAAGACCAATACGAGTTTGGACAAATAGAACAATTAATTGAAACCGAAGTTCGCAAATTACCAGTGCCTGCTGTATTTGGAGAAACGCCTACATATTCGCCTAAAACTGCATCAAAAGGTAGTAGAGGCAAGCGGTTTGTGAAGAAAAGGAAGTAAGCCGGCTGTATTATGCTACCCTTTGTTGGTGTTGTTTCGCCAACAAACATAATAATTACTCATAGTATTCCATATAATGTGATAAAAAGGGATATTCTTCATACTCATCCATTTCATAGAATCTTACAGAAGAATATTTATAATCTAGCAGGTTATTGACCAACATCCATTTTCCCTGTACCGGATTGTTATGTATGTAATCTAACTTTTGCTCCATTACTTTTCTGCTAAACATTGCAATTGACAACGAATCCCTTTTCCATATTTGATATTTCCTATCTTTAAGATTAACATAAAATTCTCGTAACAAGGCAGGATTACTCTTTTCGGCTAAGTT
>CAZZML010000392.1:0-3604 GCA_964654735.1 uncultured Roseivirgaceae bacterium
GCTATGGCCGCTATGGAGTCGGCAAGTAAACAAAGAAAACTATAGCGGACTTTGCACCTTTCAGCAAGGCCACTAAAACGTTGCGAACCTTGTGGTTAAAAATATTATGCTAACAAATAATTTACTTTTGTTGAGCCTCAAATCCTTCGTCAATCAAAAGGTTACTCCCTTCTGCCGCATCTACAGCTAGTTCATCGCACCGCTCATTTTCGATATTGCCCGCATGGCCTTTCACCCATTCAAAGGTGAGGTTAAACTTTTTTTGAAGAGGAAGAAGTCGCTTCCATAAATCAATGTTTTTTTTACCCTTAAATCCCTTTTTTACCCAACCTCTCAGCCAGCCTTTATTTATGGCGTCTACCACATATTTAGAGTCTGAGTAGATTGTGATTGGGTGTTCGTTGGTTTTTAATGCTTCTAACCCTGCAATTACTGCCAATAATTCCATTCGGTTGTTGGTTGTCATTCTAAACCCTTGGCTAAGTTCTTTACGGTGCTTGCCAAAGAGTAACACTGTGCCATAGCCACCATTGCCAGGGTTGCCTTTGGCGGCTCCATCGGTGTAGAGCTTTATCATAAAGCATGTAGATTAGTGAGGATGAGTTTTACAGCAATTGATAGAAGAATAATGCCAAATACACGTCTTAAAATTCCAAAACCGGAGGCACCAATTTTTCTTTCCAGCCAAGAAGAAGTTTTTAGAACAATATACACAAAAATGAGATTGATGATTATTCCTGAAATTATATTTTCCGTGGCAAACTCAACCCGTAATGTTAGTATAGTTGTTAACGTGCCTGCTCCTGCAATAAGCGGAAAAGCAATGGGTACGATAGAAGCTCCATCTACTTCATCAGGATTATACTTGAATAATTTTACTCCTAATATCATCTCAATGGCTATAATAAACATAATAATACCTCCTGCTATGGCAAAGGATTCCAAATTAAGCCCAAATAAGCCTAGTATTGATTGCCCTAAGAACAAGAACATAATCATCAACACGCCCGCTACAAGTGTGGCTTTACCCGAATATATCTTTCCTGCTTTTTTACGTAAATCAATTACCACAGGTACAGAACCTACAATATCAATAACCGAAAATAGGATTAGAGTTACCGAAAGTATTTGTTTAAAATCGAATTGCATTAAAGTAAAATTTTTGCAAAGCTAATAATATAAAAATGTGAAAGGCGAAATGAGAAAAAACAAATTGCTAACTTTTACTTTTCAGATATTCGGTTGCCAATTCATATCCTTTAAGCCCTAACCCCGAAATAACACCTGTACACTTGCCAGTTAAATAACTATGGTGTCTGTATGCCTCGCGCGCATAAATATTAGAAATATGAACTTCAATCACAGGTGCTTTAATAGCAGAAACAGCATCGCCCAAGCCTACAGACGTATGGGTATAAGCCGCAGCATTTAAAATAACACCATCGCTTTCTGCACCCATTTTTTGAATCTCTCCAATGAGCTCTCCTTCTATATTAGATTGAAAGTAGCTGAAATTTACTTCTGGAAATTTCTCTTTCAGTGTTTCAAAGTACTGCTCAAATGTTTGAGAGCCATACACGTCAGGCTCTCTAGTGCCAAGTAAGTTAAGGTTGGGGCCATTTATGATTGCAATATGCATTTGATAAAATGTTTATTTGTTTATTTGTTGAGGCATTGCAATTTGCAAATCAACGTAACAAATAAACGAAAAAACGGCTCAACCTCCATAATATGACTTGGGATTTATTAATCACACAGTTTAAACATTACCTAAAGCTTGAGCGGGCTTTGGCAGATAATTCTATTCAGGCCTATGTAAGAGATATCGTAAAGCTGCAACAATTTGCAGAGCAAGAAGAAATAAATATTGCTCCACTTGAAATTACGCAAGCCCATATTTCTGATTTTATTCAGTTACTAAATGAACTTGGTATGTCGGCCTTTAGCCAAGCAAGAATTATAAGTGGAATAAAAGCCTTTTACAAATACTTACTTTTTGAAGGAGAAATACCAACCGACCCCACTCAGCTAATTGAATCTCCTCGTTTAGGGAGAAAATTGCCTGATACCTTGGACTTACATGAGATTGATAAATTATTGCAAGCCATTGACCATTCTAAACCAGAAGGTGCTAGAAACAGAGCTATACTCGAAACCTTATACAGTTGTGGATTACGAGTGTCGGAGTTGATTAGTTTGCGGATAAGTAACTTATACACAGATGCAGGTTACATTCGAGTTATAGGTAAGGGAGATAAAGAGCGGTTGGTGCCCATTGGCAGAGAAGCCATTAAGTACATTGATATTTATCGAAAAGAAAGCAGGGTGCATATTAATATAAAAACCAGAAATGAAGACTACGTTTTTTTAAATCGGAGAGGAGCTATGTTAAGCCGGGTAATGATTTTTATCATTATCAAAAACCTGGCAAAAGTGGCAGGCATCAATAAAAACATTAGTCCTCATACATTCAGGCACTCTTTTGCAACTCACTTAATAGAAGGCGGAGCTGACCTCAGAGCCGTACAAGAAATGTTAGGTCACGAATCTATTACCACTACTGAAATTTATACCCACCTCGATCGAGCTTATTTACAGCAAGTGATTCAAGATTTTCATCCTAGGAGTTAATTTAAAAATAGCACAAAGAAATTCTCAGCGACCTGTATGTTTTATGCATTCCACCAAAAACTTTGCGACCTTTGCATTTAACATTTTTATCTTAATCTAATAAGCGTGTATAAACTTTTAATTCGCCCTTTCTTTTTTCTTTTTAGTGCCGAAAAGGCTCATAATTTGTCAATGGCAATGCTTAAAATTTCATTAGCAATTCCTGGGGCTAAAATAATGTTTAATGCTTTGTTTACTAAGAAACATATAAACCTTACCAAAGAGGTAATGGGTTTAACTTTTAATAACCCTGTAGGTTTAGCTGCAGGGTTTGATAAAGATGCAAAGTACGTAAACGAGCTTAGCCACCTTGGTTTTGGATTTATTGAAATTGGTACCTTAACCCCAAAGTCTCAAGCTGGTAACTCTAAACCAAGGTTGTTTAGACTAAAAGAAGATGGAGCATTATTAAATAGAATGGGCTTTAATAATGGCGGAGTAACAGAAGCGGTTCAAAGACTAAAAACGTTAAACCCTAAAGTTATTATAGGCGGGAATATTGGGAAAAATAAGGTGACTCCTAATGAAGATGCTGCTCATGATTATCGCCATGCTTTTGAAGCATTGTTTAATGTAGTTGATTATTTCGTAGTAAATGTAAGTTCACCTAACACGCCTAATTTAAGGGAGTTACAAGACAAAGAACCACTTCAAAAATTGCTTGAGCAACTGCAATCTGCTAATAACCTTAAAAAGAAGCCAAAACCGATCTTATTAAAAATAGCCCCTGATTTAACCGAAGAACAGATAGATGATATTGTGGAGATTGTAAAATCGACCAAACTAGCTGGCGTAGTGGCAACCAATACAACCATTAGTAGAGATGGACTTGGGCAAACGAAAGAGCAAGCGCTAGAGTTAGGAAACGGTGGTGTAAGCGGAGCTCCTTTAACTACACACGCTACACAAATAATTAAATCACTGCGTACTAAAT
>CAZZML010000393.1:0-3575 GCA_964654735.1 uncultured Roseivirgaceae bacterium
AACAAAAGACTTACCAAATATAGCATTTACTACCATTGCTCTGGCAGAATCTAACCCAACAATATTGTATGCTGGTACTGGTGAAGGTGGATTGGGAGGAGCAGATTTAATTACAGGAAATGGCATTTTTAAATCAGTTGATGAAGGTGAAACATGGACACAATTAGCTTCAACTGCCGGGAATGTTAATTTTCAAAATATTAATAGGTTAATTGTTGACCCAAGTGATGAGAATATCTTAATCATTTGTACGAGTAATAGAGTTGACTTTGAATCTGGTATTTTTAAATCAGTTGATGGAGGAGTTAATTGGACGAACCCATTATTAAACACATCTACAAGTAGAAAGTTTCAGCAAATTGTAGCTACACCTGGTAATTTCGATATTCAATATGCAGCATCTAACGGTGAAGGAGTATGGAAATCTATTGATGCAGGAGATAACTGGGCTCTTTCCAACACAGGTATAAGCCCTAATGGCAGGGTAGAAATAGCAGTTTCTCCTGTTAACCCTAGTAGAATATTTGCTTCGGCAGAAGGTTTATCAACAGGCTCGGGGTCTGATCTATATGTTTCCAGTAATGCTGGCACTAGTTGGTCGTTAGTAGATGTCTCCCATGATGGCAGTTCGGCTAATTATTTAAGAGATCAGGGATGGTTTGATAATATAGTTTTATGTTCACCCTATGATGAAGATGTTGTATATGTGGGAGGTGTTTCAATACTTAAAGTAGTGTTAGGAACAGGAGGTGGTTCTACCGCAACAAATTATAATGTTGAACAGAATGGGACGGATGTATTTATGTCGTTTGTTAGTTTTGGAGCCTCTGAATTTGGTGGTGCTTTAGAAGTAGGTGATGACGCTGATGAAACAAGTGTAGAAATAAGATTTGGTCCTGGATTGTCTCAAAAAGCACATCGCTTTACAGTGCCTTCGGGTCAGGGTGGTGGTGTTCCGGATGGTGACTATTCGTATCAGGATTATGTAGATGTTCCTTTTGAAGTGTGGGATACTGATGTAAACCGCCAATTGATGGTGTCGTTTAGAGACCAACAAGTTGATGGCATTTTCAATCTTTTAGAGCGAAACACTACAGCTGGGCAGGAAGCCAATCATAGTAGAGAATATATATACATTAATAATGTTGATTATGATGCTTCTACGGCAGATGTTAATATTGCAGTAGATGGTGGGCATATATTTAAACAAATGTACTTTTTCTGGCCTGTGTTAACATCTGGTGCTACATGGGATGCGGCTAATTTACCTTCTTCAACACTAAATATTCTGGCTTCTGAAGTTGATGTATTAAATGCAGATACTGATGTTGTGGCTGACCCTTATAATGATTTTGATGGAACTAATTCATTTAACACCTTTGGGGTTGATGTTCACCCTGACCACCACGGGATAGTAGCTATAAAAGAGGATGATGCCGCAAAGACTTTTAGAATCCTTCTTACAGGAGATGGTGGCCCTTTTATATCTCAAACATCAGCCAATCCTGGTGTAACAGAAGGGGATTGGACAATGGTGGGTAACACCTATAATACAGCCCAATTTTATGGAGCCGATAAAAAACCGGGTGCTGATGAATATTTTGGTGGTACACAAGATAATGGTACCTGGCAATCTCCGGTAGATCCAAATGCATCTTCTACCTATAGTTTTAAAATAGGCGGAGATGGGTTTGAAGTATTATGGAATAGTCAAGACCCGGATAAATTAATTGGTGGTTCTCAGTTTAATAATTTTGCTCGATCAACCAATGGAGGAGCTTCATTTGTTAATGCTACGGCAGGATTGAGTGGAGATCATCCATTTATTTCTAAATTGGCAGGCTCCAAAAAGTTATCAGACATTATCTATACTGTTTCATCTGCTGGTGTATTTAAATCAGAAGATTTTGGAGGGCAATGGAATTTAACGGCTATAACTGATTTTTGGGATACTAGTAATGCAAGCAGCTTTATGGATGTAGAAGTTTCAAGAGCAAATGCCAATATTATTTGGGCCGGTAGCGGTATTTCTACTACCCGTAGAATTCATGTATCAACCGATCAGGGAGGTACATTTACAGAAACAAGTAATTTTGATGATGTAGTAATGGGCCCAATTACTAAATTATCTTCGCACCCTACTGAATCAAATTCAGCTTATGCTTTGTTTTCGTTTGCTAAAAGTCCTAAAATATTAAAAACAGAAGATTTAGGAATAACATGGACTGATATTTCAGGTTTTGGTACGAACTCTACAAGTAGTACCGGGTTTCCTGATGTAGCAGTTTACTGTTTATATGTTCATTTTGATAATCCTGATATTTTATGGGCAGGTACTGATATTGGAATAGTGGAATCGTTGGATAATGGAGCAAGTTGGCAGTTGCTTGATAATGATATGCCTAAAGTTGCAGTTTGGGATATGAAAGGGCAAGATAATCAGATAGTTATTGCTACACATGGCAGAGGTATTTGGACAGCAACTTTAGAAAATTCGCAAACTAATTTTAAAGAAACTCCTACGATTACAGCGTATGGAACTAGTCCTCAAAAAGAATTAGCCCTTGTATTAAATGTAGTTGAACCTTTTGATTCGGTAAGAATTTTTATTGATGGAGCATATAATAGCACATTACTTAATGCAACTGCTGGAGAGCACGCTTTATATTTAGAAGGCATTTCAGCAGGAAGCATAGATGTTAAAATGATTAATTATTTTGATGGAGCTCCTTTTCAATCAGCAAAGTCGCGTGTTGTGGTTTGGGGTATTTTTGAAGCAGCAACTGAAAATGCAGTTTTCTTTAATAATCAGTCTAGCCATGTTTTAGACGGACTGGAAATCAAATCCTTTGAGACTACGAATAATAAGGCTCTGCAATCGCCTCATAATTACCAAACTGATACAGAACTATCAAATATCTTAGTACAACCCATTATTGTATCCGCAACTAATTCCATTTTTAATTATAAAGATATTGCATTGGTTGAGCCTGGAGACGAAGGAGCAAGTTTTGGAGATGCTGAATATAACGATTATGTGGTTATTGAGGCTACTAAAGATGGATTAAACTGGATGCCAATTGAAGACGGTTATGATGCTAGTGCTCAAACAAAATGGAAGACTGCATTTGATGAAAATTCTGAAATAAATAATGCATTATATGTAAACCATGCTATTGACCTTAAAAATAAATTTAATGTTGGTGATACGCTGTTATTTAGGTTTAGGATGTTTTCAAATGCTCAAAATGTAGGTTGGGGATGGTCTGTGGATAATATTTATATACAAACAGAGCCTTTAGGGATAGAAAAGGCTTCTGAGATTAGTGCTTATTCCATTTATCCTGTTCCCTCAAAAGGAAACGTTACGCTGGACTATCAATTAACTACAGCAACAGATGTAAAACTAGAGATAATGACTGTTGCCGGGCAAAGGGTAAAAGTGTATGATTTAGGACAAAAGCCTTCTGGCAACTACCGATTTAAATTGAATAATTACAATTTAGAAAATAGAGTATATATATATTCTATAAAAACTAACACAGGAATTAGCTCTCAAAGGGTTTTAATTTCGA
>CAZZML010000394.1:0-3557 GCA_964654735.1 uncultured Roseivirgaceae bacterium
TTTAGTATTTTACTAGGAACACCCTTTGCCATCTTCGGAGCCTTGTTTGCTCTGTGGGCAGCTCGATTATTTAGCCCAACATTTGAGAATAATATTTTTGCCCAAGTATCTTTTGTAATGCTTATTGGTATGGCCGCTAAAAATGCCATTCTAATTGTGGAGTTTGCTAATGATGAATTTAAAAAAGGGCTTAGCTTATTTGATGCTGCCATTGCAGCTGCCAAATCAAGATTTAGACCTATTTTAATGACAGCCTTCTCCTTTATTCTTGGAGTATTTCCTCTAGTGGTTGCCACGGGTTCAGGTGCAGAAGCTCGTAAAGTAATGGGAATGGCATTGCTTGGGGGTATGAGTATGGCCACATTTTTAGGGGTGTTTTTATACCCAATGCTGTTTGTTTTTATAGGCAAAATTGCTGGTTACGAAAAGAAAAGAGACTTGGAAGCCCAACTTTTAGATAATTAATACGATGTTGAATATTTTGAAAAATGAAACTAAAAATAGCAACGTCATTCAGAGCGTAGCGAAGAATCTCTTGATTATTGTTATACTTGGTTTTACATTTAGTAACTGCAAAGTAGGGCCTAATTTTGAGAAGAGTGAGGTGGCCACAGCCCCCACATTTAGATACGACAGCATACAAACAGATACCGTTGTAAACCTGCGTTGGTGGGAACTTTTTAATAACGCTGAACTGGATTCATTAATTTTAATTGGCCTGCAGGAAAACAAAGATGTGCTTATCGCAGCAAGCAGGGTACAGCAAGCTATGATAAATGTGGGCTTTACCAGGGCAGACCAATTTCCCAGGTTTGGCGTATCTGCACAGGCAAACCTGGGCAATGTAGTAGGCGGTCAGCCTTTAAGTGGCGATGCGGGTATTTATACCGCAGGAGTAACCCTTAATTGGGAAATTGATTTTTGGGGCAAGTTTCGAAGGGCCACTGAGTCTGCTAAGGCCAGTTTTGTGGCTTCGGATTATGCCAAAAGAGCTGTTCAAATAGGTGTTATTACGGCCATTACGCAAACCTATTTTCAATTACTAGATTTTAAATGGCGATTAGAAATTGCTCAAAATACCATTCTTTCCAGGCAGCGCGGACTCGAGATTATCACAGATAAATTTAACCATGGTGTTGTTCCTCAAATAGATTTAAATCAGGCGCAAATTCAGTTAAGCATTGCCGAAGCAAGCGTTCCGTTATATCAACGTCAGTTGGCAATTACTGAAACATCTTTGGCCATATTATTAGGAAGGAATCCTTATTCCATCTTACATGTATCCACTTTAGAAAAGCAAGAATTTCCTGCCGAAATACCTCCAGGTATTCCATCAACTTTACTGCAAAGACGCCCCGATATTTTAGCCGCAGAAAATAGATTTCATGCAGAAACGGCCAATATTGGTGTTGCCGAAGCGCAAAGGTTTCCATCTATAAGTTTAACCGGGTTAATTGGAGGAGCGGCAACGCAACAATTATCGTCTGCAGCTACAGGTGGCTTTGCCTGGAGTGCCAGCGCGGGTTTATTAGGCCCCCTAGTTAACTGGGGTAAAAATAAAAAGAGGGCTGAAATTCAGCGGGAAGTAGCCTTGCAATCGGCCTACGATTATGAAAATACCATTATTCAAGCTTTTAAAGAAGTGGAAGATGCATTGGTAACCATCAGCACGACTAAAACGGAATTAGAAGCTCGCAAACGACAAGTGGATGCTGCCCTAAGTGCAAGAGATTTATCGTTGGATAGGTATAATGGCGGAGTAACAAGCTACTTAGAGGTAATCGAAAATGACCGGTCAGCCTTTGAAGCAGAATTGCAATACTCGCAAGTGAGGCAGCAATTACTCAATAGCTACATCTTATTATATAAAGCCTTAGGTGGAGGTTGGATAACCGCTCAAGAGGAGCAGGCAGCAGCAAATACAGCAACTCAAAATCAAGAAAATTAATAAATCAGGCTTTGAAACCATTATTCCATAAGCATGCCTCCCTAAGGTTATCCTTATTGCTTTTTGGGCTTGTTGTTGTTTTTAATGTGTTAATAATGCCCCTGCTTACAGGTGATAAGGAAGTGACACCTATTGACCTTCAATTTGCTTACACGCCAGAACGAGCCTATGAGTTAATTGATTCTTATGGAGATGAAACTCGCTCCATTTATGCCAGAGGAGAAATGACCTTTGATGTTGTATATCCCATTGTCTATACCTTGTTTATGAGTGTTACCTTAATGCTGCTTTATCCTGATAAATGGAAGATAGCCTGGTTGCCTTATGTTATTTTTGCAGCAGATATATTTGAAAATACAGGCATTATTATAATGCTTAAAAACTATCCTGAGCAGCTTAGGTCAGTTGCATGGATAACAAGCGGATTTTCTACCATTAAGTGGATGCTGGTAGGATTGGTAGCGGTACTCATATTAATTGGAATACTGAAAAAGAGCGTGCAAAAAGTTAACAACCTGAGTTCGACCTAAGGAATGCTATCAGCTTTAAGCGTCCCGATATATCGGGATTGCAGGACTAACGGGTCAATTCAAGAAAATATGAGGCGGTTTAGGGGAGTTTCGCTTAAGCCCAAAGGGAAAATAACCAGCAATCTTTTAAAAATAACCCCAAATTCTATCGGGGGAAATAATCCATTATATCTTCGCTTTTTATTTTCAAAATCTCACCTACTATTTTTTTTCTGATAGCCATTCCTTAGGTTGAACTCAGGTTAACAGATAAATCAGCAACAACATCCTGTTTTATCTGCGTTTATCAGCGAAATCTGCGGGAGACTTGGTTTTTACAACTCAACCTTACAATTATACTTGTCCAATTCCTGTAGTTTATCAGCAAGTTCAAAATGAGATTTGTTCTCGTTCATTTTCTTATGGTGGTAATCCTTTAACTCTTTTCTAAGGATAGATTCAGCAAATCTTCGAACCTCTTCTTGAGTAGTTAATAAAAGAGGAGGCACTTTTGCGAGTTTGTCATTATCGTTTTTAGCCACCATAGTAAAATAACTTGTGTTGGTATGCTTTACGGTTCGCTTTTTTACGTTCTCGGTAATTACTTTTATGCCCACAACCAGCGATGTGTTGCCCACATAATTAACCCTTGCCATCAGCGAAACCAAATCACCTACTTCCACAGGCTGTAAAAAATCGACTGTATCAACGGAAACTGTAACGCAGTAATTGCCCGCATGTTTGGTAGCACAGGCATAAGCAACCTTATCCATTAACGAAAGCAACATGCCCCCGTGAATTTTGCCTCCAAAATTGGCATAGGAAGGTATCATTAATTCGGTAATGGTGGTGTCGGAGTCTTGTGGTTTTCGGGGGTGCATAATTGTTTGGTTTTAATGATATCTTGTTTTACGAATTTTAAATAGATATTAACCACCAAAATACAATAATTCAACTCACAATTAAATTCCAAAATCAAATAAGCCAATACCTTAAATCCGCAAGGAACTTTGGTTACTACTCAGCTATTCAAACTAAATGGTTCTTCGCCACAGCGTAGCGAAGGCTCTAACCTGAATAATTCATGAATAATCTATTAC
>CAZZML010000395.1:0-3554 GCA_964654735.1 uncultured Roseivirgaceae bacterium
TACTTCAGCTTAAAAAAACCTTGTTCTTTAGGCTATGCCTGTATTTGCTTCCACAGAAAATGAAAAATGAATATCGATTTAAGAAGAGGGTCGAATACGTCAACATTCTAAAATCCCTGCCTGCGGCAAGGCAGGGTTGATTGATGTTCCATATTTTAAAATTAAAAATGTTCAAATGCCTCCTATGGGGGCTAAGTCAAAGACCTCTTCTTAGAAGGTGGATTCTTTACTTTCCTTTTACAATAATTACAAACTCCCCTTTTATCGTACCCGTTTCAAAATGCTTTATTATTTCTTCTAAAGTGCCGTTTACTGTTTCTTCATAGAGCTTTGTAAGCTCACGAGAAACAGATGCTTCCCGGTCTAATCCAAGGTGCTCAGCAAGCTGATTTAAGGTCTTCAAAAGCCTATGAGGAGATTCGTACAGTATTATGGTACGAGGTTCTTTTGCAAGAATCAATAACCTTGTTTGACGACCTTTTTTAGGAGGCAAAAATCCTTCGAACACAAATCGTTCGGAAGGCAATCCGCTTTTTACTAAGGCTGGAACAAAAGCAGTAGCTCCTGGTAACGCTTCTACTTTAAATCCATATTTAAGTACTTCGTGTACTACCAAATAGCCGGGGTCAGAAATGCCTGGAGAGCCAGCATCTGATACCAAAGCCAAGGTTTCACCTCTCTCTAAACTCTCAATTACTCGGCTTACAGCAGAATGTTCATTATGTGCATGGTAACTTATAAGTTTTTGCTTTATTTCGTAATGTTTTAACAGTTTTCCGGTAGTTCTAGTGTCTTCGGCCAACACGGCATCTACCAATTGTAATATCTCTAGGGCACGAAGTGTAATATCTTTTAAATTACCTATGGGTGTAGGCACCAAGTATAATTTTGTTTGTCGCTCCTCCATGGGTTATAACGACACTACCGTTTTTACTTTAGAAGCCTTCGTGTAAATAGTCGTTACTTCTTCTGCACTATGCATTAAAATTCGTAGTGAAACACTTACATACTTACCCTTGGAAGATGGTTTTTCAATGGCTTTATGCCCTCCTATTTCTTTAAGTAACTCTTTTTTATGCTCCTTGTTAACAATAAATTTAAACAAGTAATCAGTTGGCCAAGTATATTGGCTATTAAGTAAGTCTTTAAACGCGTTTTCTTTTGACGTATTCATATAAATGCAAATAGGGAGTACAAATTCCCTATTCTTAAGGACACCTCTATTAATTGATTATGTCCTCTGCAAGCAATTAATAGAGGTGTTAATAACCTGAACCTAAGTTTTAATAAAACTTATATCGCTCATCTTTAACCTTTGCTTCTTTCTTAACTAGTTCTCCAAGGTGATATGAAGCTCTACTTTCTCGATTTCTTAATAAATTGCCGGCATGCAAGCTATAATCAGCAATATCAGCAGCTGGGGTAATGCTTTCCAATTGAATAATTACAATGCCATTATCTGTTGCAATGGGTTTAGTAACCGCTCCTTCTGAAAGAGCAAATGCCTCTCCAATGGCTTCTGGTGCAGAGCCTGCATTGGCAATAGTATTTGCAGAAATTTTAAGATCACTTGAGGAATAAACACTGGCATCAGCTCCATAACTAGCAGCTATTTCATCTAATGTTCCTGTGAGACTTTCTAATTTTTCAGCTATAATTTTTGCCTTTTTCTCATCTTTAACTTTATTGGTAACCTCCAGTCTAACAACATCAATATTGGCCAATCCTTCTTCTTGCTCATCTGTCATTACTGCCACAACATATTGATTATCTAATTCATTAACAGGAGACACTTTCCCTTCTTCAGCATCTCTAAACAGCCACGTAACTATTTGACGAGCTTTACCAATTCTAATTATATTATCGTCATTTGGCTTAATACTACTTGACTCTAATATCTGATAGCCTTCTTTTTCAGCATTAGTTTTAAAATCATTATAGTTTGCGCTTGTTCCTGCAAAGTAATCTGCCTTTCTAAAGGCATCATCTCTCGTTTTATCACTAGGAGTTATTTCGATACCAACAGTAGCAACCTTATATTTGGTATAAGAAGGCAGTTCGGTTACATCAATTATATGAAACCCAAACTGGCTTTCTATTAAGCGAGGAATTATTCCTGTTTTAGTAGAATTAAAAACGGCATTATCAAATGGTTCAACCATTCGCCCTGTTTCAAACCATCCTAAATCTCCTCCATTAATGGCAGAACCTCCATCTTTGCTTTTTTCCTTCGCAACTTCAGCAAAATCATCACCGCTTAACACTTGCTTTAATGCTGCATTGGCTTCTGTTCTTGCTTTTGCTTTTGCAGATTTGCTATCATCGTCCCATTTAATTAAAATATGACGAGCTTTTGCAACACCTACCGTATCTTCATAAATATCAGACAATTTATAAAGCACATAATTTCCTCCATCAATATAAGGGCCAATTACGGTTCCTTTTTTTATAATATTTAAATTTGAAGCAATAAGTACAGGAAGTGTATTAATTGAATAGGTATTAAAAAAATCTCCTCCATCAGAGTTGCTTGCTGCATATAAAGAGTCATCACTTATGGTTGTAAACTCTTCTTTGATTTTTCTCAACTCATCTCTATATTCAAGAGAATCCTCGGGCGAAGTAATAATAGGAAAAGATACATACTCAATAGTCTTAGACCAATCAACCTTATACTCTTCCTCGTTATTTTTTATATATGCAGTAAGGTCTTCATCACTAACTGTTACAGAGGAGTCATTTACGGCATAAAAAGGAACATGCAAGTACTTTATTTCTGCTACTGTGTTCTGATCCATATATTCGCGCTCGGCTTCTATATCTGTAACAAAAGTAGATTTACTCAAAAGGTTATCTAGTTTTATTCTCTTTCTAGCAGGGATTAAGCTTTCTTCGAACTGCCTCCACTGCGCACGACCTTGCGGAGATGAATTTAACTGATTAAGTGTTTGCAATAATTGATCTTTGCTAAATTGGCCGGTGGCCTGATCTATAAATATTCTTTGAATGTCAGGGCTAATGTTTTTGCCTTGCACCATATCAACAAGCTCTTCTGGGCTTACGGTAATATCTAAATCTGTGTATTCTTTATCGAATGATTTTTCGGCCACAAGCAACAACCAAGCTTGGTTTCTTAAGGAGGTTAGTTCTTCTGTTCCGGGGTTTCGTCCAAAGTTTGATGCGTAATTATTTATTAGTACATCTACCCTTTTTTGAAACTGATCGTAAGAAATTGTTTCTCCGGCAACCTCACCTATATCTGTATTATTACCAGTTAATATCGAGTTTTGCCCACTTAGTACATCTGTTAACACAAACGAACCAATAGCAATGGCTATAAATCCAATGATTAACTTACTCCCTTTCTCCCTTAATGTATTAATTAATGCCATTTTTTCTATTTTAACGACCGCAAAAATAACCACTTAATGCCCACAAACCAAATAGAATTATTTAATAGTAGCTCTTCTTACTAAAGAGCTTTTTTACAGCCGTAAATCTTTCCTAACCTGAATAATTCATGAATAATCTATTACGCATTCCAATTGCCAACC
>CAZZML010000396.1:0-3548 GCA_964654735.1 uncultured Roseivirgaceae bacterium
CAAAATCAATGTTAAGCACTTGATTTTAGTGCACTTAGGGCTTTCATTACAAATCCCCAATGAATAATGTGGGTTAAATCAATATTCGTTAATCGATATTCATTATTCATTTTTTTGTGGAAGCAAATACAGGCATAGCCTAAAGAACATTACCTTGCCCAAAGGACAAGGTTTTTTAAGCTGAAATAAATTGTCACCCCGCTAGCGGAGCAAAAACGAGATTCGCAATGACGGTACTTATTTTATGTAAGGCTACTTCCTTATTAGAGTTAACTTTTCTTCACTAAGAATATAATTATTGGATCCTATTTGGCAACTATTTCTACTAACTCTTCCGTTGGTTTACTGGCATCCAACCAATTCAACGTATAACCCTTTTTCTCCATTCTTCTAAACCAAGTCATTTGGCGTTTTGCAAACTGGCGAATGCCAATATTTAATCGATTAATCATTTCGGGCTTATCTACCTCTCCTAGCAAATAGGCAGTTATCCAACGGTATTCAAGCCCATAATATGTTAGATCATTTGCAGAAATACCAGATTTAAGTAAGGTTTCTACTTCTTCAATCATACCGTTTTTTAAACGGTAAATCAAACGTTCATAAATACGTTTTTTAACCAACTCCCTATCCAATTTCAAAACAAAAATCACAGGTTCAATGGTAGGCATTTTTCGCACTGGAGCTTCATGAGTTTGCAGGTACTCTCCTATTTCAATCCCACGTTTCATTTTCTTTGTGGTACCGATATCTAGCTTTTTTAGGATGTTCTGAGGAATAAATTCTACCTTTCTTAATAAATCTCGATCAGATAATGTTTCTAATTCAGCTCTTAAGACCTCATTAATGGGAATAGCCGCCCACGGATTGCCCTCCAAAGCGGTTTCGATGTATAAACCACTGCCACCACAAAGAATGGGTTGTTTATTTCTTGCCTGAATCCCTTCTAAAGCCTGAACATAGTCCGCAAAATACTGATTGATAAAGTATTTGTCTCCGGCTTCTTTAATATCAATAAGATGATAAGGAATATCAACTCCGTTAATCGTAAAATTTTCTAAATCCTTGCCCGTACCAATATCCATGTTTTTATACACTTGGCGCGAGTCAGCACTAAGCACCTCTCCATCAATCTTGTACGCAAGATGGGCTGCTAATTTAGTTTTACCAACTGCAGTTGACCCCGTAATTACGATTAGTTTATCGGCCATGCTTTTTCAGGTCTAATAAGTATTTAACGCTGCCTTGATTAAAAAATTTATGGGGAGGCTCATTTCCACTTCCATTATCGATTTTGTAATTTCTAATACTCGAATCAGCATGGATACTAAATGATTGAGGAGCTAACTTGCCAATTTTTTCAAAACCTATTTTAAGATATCCTCCCCCATCCGACCAATCTAAGTCGGCATAGGTCATAATATCTTCGGGTGACTGTTCTTTTATAAAATGCTTTATTAGTTTGCTCAACCCTCCTACTACCGTAACTCCATTTTTATTGCAAAACCGTATAAGTTGATGTGATTTATACACTTCCTCTCCTCTATGAACAGGGCAAGAAGCACTAAAAACAGCCACAGCAACCAATTCATTGTTCAACACCAACCCATATTTAAACTTGCCACTGGCTGGCTCATTTAAGTGGTTTTCTTTCAAGAAAGTCATTAACTCAGGCTTGGTTAACTTAACGATTTTTGTTTTACGAGCAAAAACACGTTCTGCTAAATTTAAAAGAGAGTTAATACGGGCTTCCACTATTGCTTGTTTCAATCGCCAATAATCTTCCCAAAGATGAATAATTTTAAGGTTTTTAGGATTATTACTTACGAGTCTATGTTTATTAATAGAATGGAAAACAAACCCAATTGGCACATCAGGCAAAAGTAACCCCCAAGATTCAAGCTTATAGTTTGCTTGTCTTTGACCAATAAACGATATGACTTCTGAAGGAAATGGGTTCACCTTGTAAAAATATAGCTAAAGTTTCTTAAGTCGAGCTTAGGTTTATAGGAAAAGAAATCAAAGCCAGGTTTTATAGTACCTTAAATCCGCAAGGAACTTTGTGATGAAAGCCATAAGATGTTGTTAGTCAGGTGCTCGCACAGATATTTGGAACGGAATCAATGTAGCATATTGGTGAGTACCAACTATTGAGCAAAGCCTGTACCGTACTTTAGTCGGTATGACCGAATGACATCATATTATGGCTTGTAATAGATTTTTCTTGCGGATTTAAGGTAGTAAATCAACTACTGCACTATTGCCAAGTAACGAACCTGAGTTCGGGATAAAGAGTGCTGTCAGCTTTAAGTTTATAACTCTCGGAACAAGCTCTTGGAGAGTTGCGGATTATTAGGAATTCCTTACAAAAAGCTGAATTATACCAATAAGTCAAATCTTTGTCATATCTTTATTTTACTTAATTTATGCTACCACACAAGCTCAAAATCGAAATTGAAAAATCTCCATTGGCACTATCAACTATAAATAGTGAAAGGATTGGAGATGACTGGTCGAAATTTACCAGAACAACCTTTTTGAATATTGCTAAACAGGTAAACAAAAAGGTAACTCAGGACGTTATAAAATCTCCCCACTTGGTAGAAGATAATCTACTCATAGGGAGTAATGAAATGGATCGTATTTTTAGCTTACATTCTCTTTCGAGCATTAATGATTTTATTAAGTACTTGGAAGATATACCCAAGTATAAGACCTATAATTGGATTAGCGGTAAAACATTACAAAGCTATTGGAGTGGAGCCAATGCAAAAGATAAAAAAATTAATGTATTACTAACTTTTTTAAATATCAATTATAATGACTGGGATGACTGGAAATCATCTCAAAATATGTTACCTGCTAATGATCAGGTAAAAGAAACTGGCAATGTTCAATTTGATGAGCAAACAAATTACCTGCTCAAAAAATATTACCTGGGGTACTATTTTAGGTATTACCAAAAAGCTGACAATAGCCCTAATGTAATTAAAACGCCTTTTTTGTTAAGAGAAGATAAGAACGGGCAGGTTATTGCAGAATCAAAAACAGTTGGGCACAGGTACAAAAGCTTTTCTATTCAGATAAGTGATGGAGCCTTGTACATAGATTTTAAAAATGTTGACTGGGAAGAAAGAGAACACCATATCTTTAATATTGGTATCGCCACCTCTCCTAAAGTGTTAATTGGGGTTTCCAGTTCATTAAATATCCGAAAGCAGGCAATTGCCAAACGCAATGTTATAATCAGGCAAAAGCACTCTTATAATTTCGAAGAAATAGCTGATGTAGAAATACCTTATAACAAAGTTTTTGAATCTGAAAATGATGATTCTATTGCAGTTGGTTTTTTTAAGAAAAGGAAAAATAACCTGATAACTACCAGCCTGTACTATAGTATGGATGAATTACAATTAGTTGAATCATAATTCGATTTAAAATTAAGTAACTCCTTAAATCCGCAAGAAACTTTGTTATGAAAGCCATAAGATGATGTTACCTAGATTGAGCGATTCTCTGAAGCGATAAGCACTAATGTACTGAGTTAA